>JAWOBS010000310.1:0-7125 GCA_046484145.1 Bacteroidales bacterium | reverse complement strand
GTTTGCCCAGAAAGCCAAAGAAGTCTCTTTTCCTTGATTGTGTTATTTTTTGTGCAAGCTTTTCATCTTCATGGCTTGTGAAATATAGAAACGGACTTTCTTCGCCATATTCTTCACCCATAAATATCATGGGTGTAAATGGACTGAAAAAAAGTGCGCCTGCTGCAAGTTTTAGTTTTTCAAACTCGATTAATGTGCTTAGCCTTTCACCGAATGGCCTGTTTCCTGTTTGATCATGGTTTTGAGTATAAACGATAAACTTATCACCCTGCATCTGCTTTGTTGAGGTTCCAAAATATTTTTTTCGGTATCCTGAAAAACATCCATCATATACAAATGCATTGTTGAAAGATTTAGCTAAATGCTCCACTGTGCCGAAATCTAGATAATAGCTTTTTTTCTCACCTGTTAAAAGAGAATGTAGTGAGTGATGCCAGTCGTCACACCATTGGGCATCCATGCCAAACCCATTTTCATTAATAGGTTTTATTACACGAACATCATTAAGATCTGATTCAGCAATTAGAAAATGAGAAGAATCTGTTTCTTTATTTAACTCTTCGACGTATTCACTAAGCTCAGAAAGAAAATGCTGCGGACTAAAGTCTTTAATAGCGTGAATTGCATCCAGGCGCAATCCGTCAATATGTAAATCTCTTAGCCACATTAGTGCATTTTCAATAAAATAATTTCTTACTCCGTCGCACCATGCATCATCAAAATTTATTGCTTTGCCCCAGGGAGTTTTGTAATTGTTAGTTAGAAAGGGACCAAACTTCTCAAGATAATTTCCTTCCGGGCCAAGGTGATTATAAACAACATCAAGGATTACAGCGATGCCCCTGTCATGACATGCTTTCACTAAATTTGCTAATTCTCTGATGCCTCCATATGCGTGGTGGACAGCAAATGGACAAACACCATCATAGCCCCAATTCCTCTTGCCCGGAAATTCAACAAGCGGCATTAACTCTATCGCATTCACACCCAGATCTTTTAAATAATCAAGCTTTTCTGTTGCTGCTTTAAAAGTACCTTCCTGTGTGAAAGTTCCTATATGTAATTCATAAATAATAAGCTCGGCTAAGGAATGATTAAGCCGGTTCTCTGAATTAATTTTTCTTATTTCATTAAGGTCAATTACTTCCGATGAATCATGAATTCCCAGGGGTTGTGATAAAGAAGCAGGATCCGGAAAAGACTCCTTGTTGTCGATCTGTAAAAGGTATTTATCACCGGGTTTTATCTCCGGACAGTTTTCCTGCCAATAGCCGTATTTCATTTTTTTTAAATGAACATCCTTTTTGCCTTCTGTTTTTAAAGTTAGTTGTTTGGCATAAGGTGCCCATACTTTAACGATAGGCTCTTCACCGGAGAAAAAGTTGATTCCCAGGCTTCGATGATTTATAAGGTCTGAATTCATATAAATGCCCTTTTGATTTTTTGTAAAGCTTTTATAGGAATTGTCAATGATTCAGGTTCTTCATCCATAAAAACTCTTATCTCCTTAATGGCTTTTTCAAAAATATAAAGGTTAAGTAGCTTATTTATTTGTTCGGTCTTTTCAGGCATAAATCCGCAATTGTTTGCTTCTTTTATATATGAATCTAAAAATGTTTCAGATATTTTTTCATACCATTTTTCAGTAAGAAGCTGCAGAAAATTATCATTTGCCGGTACAAATTCTTTCCTGTTGAAATAACCTCTGTTTATAGCGTAATGAAAAGAGCTTAATATTGTTGCAGTGTCTTTAAACGGACTATGTTTTAGTTTTCTTAAACTAAGAGGGTTTTCAACCTCACCTTCAAAATCAGTAATAACAAAGTCTTTGCCGGTAAAAAGTAATTTGTCCAGTTTATAATTGCCGTGGATTCGTATTTTCCAGGTGTTTATTTTTTCACTTTCCAGGGTTTGCTGAATATAATTAAGAAAATCTCCCTGTTGTTCAATAATATCTTGAAGGCTTATCTGTATCTCAGGATTAAGTTTGTCAATATTTGCTTTGATGTGAGAAATATTTCTTTTTACGAATGACCTTAGTGACTGGTATAATGATTTTTGATAAAGTAATGAGAAAGGCTCAGGCTCAAATTTCTTTATATCTTTAACAGATGACAAAGATTTGTGCATCTGAGCTGTTCTGGCTCCCAGCAGAGCAACCATCTCAAGGAAGAATGGCTCTATGACTTCTTCAATATTAATATTGTATGAGGGGCCTTTCAGATCATAATCTTCTTTTTCACTGAGAACCTTGTCAAAAAATCTTTCAATGGCTGTTTGTGTCATCTCCCATGCACTTTCTGCATTAGGGATAAGATCAACTAATAATCCCAGGGAGGTATCTTCAAAGGAAGGATTTTTATAATCTAATCTACCCAAATACGGAGCTATATTATCAAAAGCAGTGTGTCTGGTAATGTTTTTTATTAGTTCAACGTCAGGATTTTCGCCAATCTGAATATTTCTGTATAGCCTAAAGAAGTATTTGTCGCCAAAAATAATTGAAGTATTGGATCTTTTAAAAGCTGCCACCTGTGGCTTAGTGTTTGATTGAACAGCCGCTGCTTTTTTAAGCCTGCTTCCCGATGATCCTTCTATATTTCCGTATATGCCTTTAAGCTTTGAACGTCTTTGTATTAATGAGAGTATATTTTCAAGTAATAGGTTATCATGTACGCCATCATACAGAATTCCTTTTTCACCTTCATAATTAATTTGTGAAATAATGGCATCAGGATATTTGCTTTTTATTTCAAGCATCCTGTTGTTTAATGCCAGTGAAACAGGCATCAGGAAAATATCTTTATTGTCTTCAATAAGATCCATCTGGATCATAAAAAGATAGGCCGGAATCTTCCTTGAATTTAAGATAAAAATATCGATGATTTTAACATCCCTTAATTTTCTGACATTACCCTTAAACCATTTGCTTCTCAGAATAAAATCATAAAGTACATTTTTTATAGTTTTCTGAAAGCTTTTGTCCGGGGTTGTCCATTGTTTTTCATTTAAAGAGATAACATCCTGATTGACAACTTTTTTGTCTTCTTTTTTTTCTGATTTTTGTAATTCAAACCAAAAATAATTTTTAAACTGCATAGAAAAAGCCCAGGGCTCATCAGTTATCATTGGAAATTCGTTATGGCTAAATGCTTCTATGGGTATGTTTCCGGC
This sequence comes from Bacteroidales bacterium, assembly GCA_046484145.1. Taxonomy (GTDB): domain Bacteria; phylum Bacteroidota; class Bacteroidia; order Bacteroidales; family UBA7960; genus PWND01. Next base: position 3,951 of record JAWOBS010000310.1, on the reverse strand, counting down.
ATATTCATGCAAATCAAGTTCAACATGCTGTGAGTATCGTGAGAGATTGACTATAACAAGAATTTTCTCATCTTCAAATTCCCTGGTAAAGGCTAATATTTTCGGGTTGTTTGAATTAATAAAATTAATTGATCCTCTTCCAAATGCTTTGTATTGTTTCCTTTTAGCAATGACTCTTCTTTTCCACCACAGGAAAGAAGAAGGGTTGCGTTCGTGGTTTTCGACATTAACACTAGTGTAATGATAATTATTATCAATTACAACGGGTAAGAACAATTTTTGTGGGTCAGCATATGAGAAACCTGCATTTTTGTCGGGCGACCATTGCATTGGTGTCCTGACGCCATCGCGATCACCCAAATAATAATTATCACCCATCCCAATTTCATCTCCATAGTATATAATGGGAGTACCGGGCATCGAAAAGAGAAGAAAGTTTAATAATTCAATACTCCTTGTGTCACCTCCAAAAAGCGGAAACAGGCGCCGCCTTATGCCTACATTAACTCTTTTCTGAGGATCTTTTGCAAAAGTATTGTACATATAATCACGTTCTTCATCGGACACCATCTCCAGGGTAAGTTCATCATGATTTCGCAGGAATATTGCCCACTGGCAATTGTCGGGTATTTGAGGTGTTTGCTCTATAATGTCGGCAACCGGAAAGCGGTCTTCCATGCGTAAAGCCATGTATAAGCGCGGCATTAAAGGGAAATGAAAAGCCATATGACACTCATCACCTTTCCCGAAATATGCTCTTGAGTCGTTTGGCCATTGATTTGCTTCTGCCAGCAATAGCTTATCTTTAAAATTTCTATCTACATATTTTCTAAGCTTTTTCAAGTATTGATGCGTTTCAGGAAGGTTCTCGCAGTTAGTACCTTCTTCTTCAAAAAGGTAGGGTACAGCATCAAGCCGAAATCCGTCCACTCCTATATTAAACCAAAAATCCAGAATCTTTAAAATCTCCTCCTGAACCCTGGGATTTTCAAAATTCAAATCGGGTTGATGTGAATAGAACCTGTGCCAGTAATATGCCTTAGCTTCATGATCATAAGTCCAGTTTGAAACCTCAAAGTCCTGAAAAATTATTCTGGCATCTTTGTATTTATCAGTAGTGTCGCTCCATACATAAAAATCCCGGTAAGCACTTCCGGGTTTTGATTTCCTGGCTCTCTGAAACCATTTATGAGCAGATGATGTGTGATTTATTACCAGCTCTGTAATAATTCTTAAACCTCTGCTGTGCGCTTCTTTTACAAATCTTTTAAAATCTGCCAGGCTGCCATATGAAGGGTGTATGTTTTTAAAATCTGCAATATCATAACCACCATCTTTTAAGGGAGAAGGATAAAATGGCAATAGCCACAAGGTGTTTACACCAAGGCTTTGTATATAATCCAGCTTTTGAATTAAGCCTTTAAAATCGCCTATGCCATCTCCGTTGCTATCATAGAAAGAGCGCACGTGAAGTTGATAAATTATTGCGTCTTTATACCATAATTGATTGCTTGTCTCTGATGCAGGAGTGTTCATTTTTGCGATATTTATTCGTTTTTACAAAAAGTAAAGTTAATAAGTGTTTTAATTATAAAGCTGCGAAGTAAAAAAAATTTCTTAACTTAAATCAAAAATTTAATTAATAATTTATAATATATGGAAAAAGAACTTTATAAAAAAGATGCCAGGCAAAAGCTTGATGATATTTTATCCAAAATGGAGGAGATGAAAAAAAGGAAAAACAACATTTCAGATAAAGATATTCAAAAAGAATATGAAAAAAGCATTGCCGAGCTGGAGCCAAAAATTGAAAAATTGCATGAGCAATATGAAGCGCTTGAAAGCAAAGCAGAAGAAACCTGGAAAGATATTAAAGAGGACTATGAGCTTAATGTAAAAGTTTTACAGGATAGTTTTTCACATCTTTTGTTTTAATATGTTTAGAATATTGAGGAAAGGAATATTTGCCAAATGTTACTGCTTAATCATTTGGTAAATATTTTGTTACAATTGGCCGTGCAGATAGCCCATGAATAATTACCGACATAAAAATAACCAGGGCTACAAGCGCAAAAGCTTCATTTGCTTTGTCAAAATCAGCATGATAAAATGCATATAATAAATAATAAACAGAACCTATACCTCTGATTCCGAAGAAAGCAATTATTAATCTTTTTTTCTTGGTAAGTTTTGTTCCAAGCAAAGCAGCATAACCTGACAATGGCCTTATTACAAACAAGATTACTAAAGCGGCAGGTATCATATAAAACTGAAAATCATCAATAAAATAGTGGCTGGCATACATTCCGGCCATTGTAAATAAAACAGCAATAAGAACTCTTTCCATTTCTTCGGAAAAATCGTGAAGAACTACAAGGTAATTATGTGTTGTTTCCTGGTAACGGAAAGTGCAGGCAGCAATAAAAACAGCGATGAAGCCGTATGATTTAAACATTTCGGCCAGTCCATAGGGGAATAAAGTAAGGCTTATTGCTAAAAGTCCCACAGATATTGCCGAAGTGTGGGTTGTGGGTTTGGGTGCCAGGAAAATAATCTTAGCCAGCAACCATCCTGAACCCAATCCTATAATTGTTCCAACAACAATCTTATATAAAAAATCAAAAAGCAGCCAGTCAACAAACCAGTTTTCAGCACTAATCCCTAATAGTGCCATTGCGATGGCCATATTTGTAAAAGGGAAGGCCAATCCGTCGTTTAAACCGGCTTCAGTTGTCAAAGCAAGCTTGGCAGATGAAGTGTCATCCTTGTGCGGGGGAGTGGTTTGTGTGTCTGATGCCAATACAGGATCGGTGGGTGCTATTACAGCGCCAATGAGTAATGCCGTAGCAGGAGCAAAACCAAGCATAGCCCAGCCAAATAAAGCAATAAGAGCTATTGTAACAGGCATGGTAAAAAGCAAAAGCCGGGCTGCATACTTCCAGGTAGCCCATGCAAAAGGCCGTTTGAGTTTTAATCCTGCTGATGTTAAAGATATTATTACTCCAATTTCTGTCAGGCGCATGCCCAAATATGGATCACTTGCTAAATGGGGAAGGGGGCTGTCGGGAAATAAGCTGAAAACAATCAATGCAAGAATTAAATATACTATTGGAGCGGTTATCAAATATTTTGATAAAAATCTCGGGAAAACTGTTGCCACTAAAATGATAAATCCTAAATAAAACAGGATTATATAATAATTTTCCGGTGATAGTATGTTGAATAAAAGCATTGTTGTTATAAATGTTTTAGCAAATTTAAATAATTATTTTTTTAAAGTAAATTTTGCCATTGTATTAATTTTAGAAAAAGAATGTTCCTTTTTTGAATAATTAAAAATATTTCATCAGTAAAAATTTGTCATTTTTTGCCTGCCTGCAAAAGATAGTATAGGTAGTTAAGTAGTTTGTTTCCTGTTTAAATTTCGGTTGTTATTTGGAAAAGTGTTAATTTTCAATTACTTTCGCATAATAATATAATGATGATGTTTTTTTAGAGACATCATCTTTTTTTATTTAATTAAACATTAAAAATCATTTTTAAATTATGAACAATCCAAAAGTTTTCACATTAACTTACGAGCTACGCTCAGGAGATGCAAAGGGACAAGTAATTGAAGCTGCAGGTAAAGAACAGCCTGCTGAGTTTTTATTTGGAATGGGAAACCTTGTAAAAGAATTTGAAGATAATATCCAGAATTTAGATAAAGGAGAAAAATTCGACTTTGTCATTAAGGCTGACAATGCTTATGGGCAGCCGGACGAGAAAGCTATAGTTGAATTGCCAAAAAGTATTTTTGTTGTCGATGGCAAATTAGCTGAAGATCTTTTAGAAGTTGGAAAAGTTGTTCCAATGAAAGACCAACAAGGAAATCCTTTATATGGAACTATCCTGGAGATTGGTGAAGATAAAGTCAAAATGGACTTCAATCACCCGCTTGCAGGCCACGAT
>JAWOBS010000293.1:0-14281 GCA_046484145.1 Bacteroidales bacterium | reverse complement strand
GCTTATTACTAATCCGCCATAAATCTTCCAAAGGCCTATCGCCCCATTTAGTATAAAATTCACTTTTCCCAAAGCTAATTGAAGAATTATTATAAAAATACCAGGCAGCATCATCTCCCGATTGTCTTGAACTTGATCTCGCGGCATCTCTTCCCATTCTTTGCAGTTGCCTCATTCTTTCTGCCTCTTTTTCTCTCTCTATTCTTTCCTGCTCTCTCAGGTCACTAATTATGCCATCGACTAATGCATTTCTTTCGGCTGAAGATAAAGAAGCCAAGCTTTGCAAAGAATCTTCTCTTTCAATAATTCTAATATTCAAAGCCAGGTCAAACAACATACGTTGTCTTTTTTCGATCTTTTCAAAATTTTCATAGCTTCTTGGCAAAAAAGCAATAACACTATCGTAATATATTGAAGCATCCAAATACTTAGGAATCTCAAAGTGCATTTCACCCAGCCTGAGATAAGACAAAGCTTTTTGAAAATCATTATCTTCACTTACTTTTGTTGATTCCAGGAGATATTCAATTGCTTTTTCTTCGTTATCCTGCCTTATTTCCAACATTGCTTTTGCATAATAAATCTCATCCCTGTACTTTTCATATCTATCAGCCTCCAGGAGCCTTTCAAGTTCAGCTTTTATTTCATTCACATTTCCCGATCTGGGGTCATAGGCCATAGCCATATTAATCCTGGCTCTAAAAGCCATATCAAAACCGGGATTCATTTTCAAAACCCTGGCAAAAGTTTTTTGGGCTAAAAAGTAATCCTCTGCTCTATAATATACTTGGCCTAAAATAAAAGTAAGCCTTGTTCTTTCACCCCTAATAGCATTATCAACACCCTTTTCTAAAAATTCTGCTGCTTTTTTATAATTCTCCTGCCTGATGTTATGATCTGCACTAACAAGATAATAAAGCCTTTTAGCATCTTTCTCCAATAAGCCATTATCAAAATCCTCAGTTACATTTTGAAGAATTTCATTAGCTTTATCAAGCTGTTGCAATTCGTGGTAGCTTTTTGCTATCCAAATCTTGGATTCATATTTTAAAGGTGTATCAAATTGCTTAATAATATACTCGAACATAATAATTGCAAGATTGTAATCTTCCTTGAAAAAATGTGAACGAGCAATTAAATAATATGCATCATCAATATATTTATTGTACTCATTACCCTTGATATTCATTGAATGCTTTCTTATAACCCTGCTGCACTTTTCATAAACAACATCCATATTTGAAGCAATAGCTTGTCTGTCCTGGCTGCTTCCATATTGAAAAATGCTCAATACTTTTTCATAATTATCAACATGAGAGTTGCTCAGTGTTTTAAGAGCATCAATATAGCTTTCCCTTGCATTAAAATATCCATTATATTTTGTGTTAATACTATGATATGCCCTGTTTAGAAATCGGTTCTTTTCAGTTGAGCAGGAAAATAGAATAAGGCCAAGCAATAAAATAATGCTTGCTTTTGATATAACAGCAGTGCTATTTGATTTTACTAGATTCAAGAGTTTTAATATTTTCAGTTTAATAACTCAATTTCTTTTAGATTATTATTTACAAACAATATCTTTTAAACTTAATAGTTTAATAAATCAGAGTGCAAAAATAATTTATTTCCCCAAAACAGTATAAATTACGATATTTGCAAATGCTTTATAAAATAATTTTACTTTAGCAAATTATTGTATTCTTCTTAGAATACTGTATTAAAGACAGTTAATATAAATAGTTCAATGGACAACGAGACTAAAAAAGAGCGTAAATTTTTCAACAAATTGCACGACAAGTATCGTTTGGTGCTTATGAATGACCAAACTTTTGAGGAAAAATTATCATTTAGATTAACAAGATTTAATGTATTTGTATTTTTTGGAACATTAGTAATTTTCCTTGTTTTAGCTACAACATATATCATAGCTTTTACTCCTCTGCGGGAATATATTCCCGGCTATGCTGATTTCAATACCAGGAAAGTATTATATGAGCTAAACCAAAAAGCAGATTCATTGGAATCTGACCTTAAAAGAAAAGATTTATACATACATAATATACAAAATATTATTTCAGGCAGGGAAATAATTGAAGAAATGCCTGATACTATTAAGGCAAAAACTGAACATGTTATTGAGGAGTTGCCCAGATCAAAGGAAGATTCAATATTGCGAATGGAAATTGAAAAAGAAAACCATTACTCCTACTGGATTGAAGATGATTTAATACATCCATACAAAGATATTTATCAATACTTCTTTTTTCCTCCCGTTAAAGGCATAATAACTAATTATTTCAATCCTGCAGAAAACCACTTTGGTGTTGACATTGTTGCTGACCATAAAGAGGCCATAAAAGCAACACTTGACGGGACTGTTATTTTTTCAGCATGGACAATAGAAACAGGCTATACTATTGGTATTCAGCATGCTAATAATCTGATCTCAATATATAAGCATAATAGTGCTTTATTAAAAAGTGAAGGCAGTTTTGTAAAAGCAGGGGAAGTAATAGCAATAATTGGTGAATCAGGATATCTTTCTACCGGCACACACCTTCATTTTGAGCTTTGGTTCAATGGAAATCCCATAAATCCAATTGACTATATAGTTTTCTAATTATCCTCTAAATTAACTATGGAAGTAAAACAGCAAAAACATCTTGCAATATTAGGTTCTACAGGATCTATTGGAACACAGGCTTTGGAGGTAGTCAGGCAAAATCCGGATAAATTTAAAATCGAAGTTTTAACAGCACAAAACAATATTGATCTTCTAATACAACAAGCTATTGAGTTTGAACCTAACACTATTGTAATAGGTAACAAGAATTTATATAAAAAACTAAAGGAAAATGTAAGCAATAGCGATATAAAAGTATTTGCCGGAGAAGAATCTTTAAACGATGTAGTTCAATTTGACACAATAGATTTAGTGTTAACCGCAATGGTCGGTTTTTCCGGACTTAAACCCACACTAAAAGCTATAGAATCTAAAAAAAACATTGCTTTAGCCAATAAGGAAACCTTAGTTGTTGCCGGCTGCCTTGTTACCAAAATGGCTGCAGAAAACGGAGTTTTTATTATCCCTGTTGACTCTGAACATTCAGCGATTTTTCAGTGCATTGCCGGAGAAATGCATAATAAAATTGAAAAAATTTACCTTACTGCAAGTGGTGGCCCATTCAGAGGCAAAGACATTGAATTTCTTAAATCAGTTACAAAAAAAGAGGCCTTAAATCATCCTAAATGGGATATGGGCAATAAAATCACAATAGATTCAGCCAGCTTAATGAATAAAGGACTTGAAGTAATTGAAGCTCACTGGCTCTTTAATCTAAAACCGTCTCAAATTGACGTAATTGTTCATCCACAATCAATTATTCATTCTATCGTTCAATTCGAAGATGGATCAATGAAAGCACAGATGGGATTACCTGATATGAAAGGCCCTATTCAATATGCCCTGGCTTATCCCAAAAGAATAAAAAATGATTTTCCAAGGCTTAGTTTTAACGAAATTTCAAAATTAACTTTCGAACAACCAGATACAAAAAATTTCAAAAACCTAAACCTTGCTTATTATGCGCTGGAAAGAGGAGGAAATATGCCTTGCATAATTAATGCCGCCAATGAAGTTGTTGTGGAAGCATTTCTGAACGAAAGAATTAATTTTTTAATAATGTCAAAAATAATCGAACAAAGTATGAATAAAATTCCTTATATAAAGAATCCATGCTTTGAAGACTTTTTAAATACAGATAAAGAAACAAGGATTTATACAAACGAAATTATTAAAAATAACAAAATATAAATGCATTTTTAAATAGTAATATTCAATAAAACAACACATGGAAATATTAATAAAAACAGCCCAATTCTTACTTGCACTATCCATTTTGATTATTATACACGAAATGGGTCATTTTTACTTTGCAAAGCTATTCAAAACCCGGGTGGAGAAATTCTACCTGTTTTTCAACCCCTGGTTCTCCCTTTTTAAATTTAAAAAAGGAGAAACAACATATGGCATTGGCTGGGTCCCTCTTGGAGGTTACGTTAAAATATCAGGGATGATAGATGAAAGCATGGATAAAGAACAGATGAAGAAGCCTCCAAAACCTTATGAGTTCAGGTCAAAGCCGGCATGGCAAAGACTTATTATAATGCTTGGCGGTGTTGCTGCAAATATTGTTTTGGCAATTTTTATTTACATCTTTATGTTATTTTTCGTTGGTGAAAAATATTTGCCGGCACAAAATTTAAAATACGGTATAGTTGCTGATTCCCTGGGAAGAGAAGTCGGATTGCAAGACGGTGATTTAATTTTAGCATTGAATGATAAAGAAGTAGGCGATTTTTTTGATATTCAAAAGAAACTAATATTTGACGACATCAGCCAAATTACTGTCAAACGAAATGAAGATATTATAAACCTTGATGTTCCTGATGACTTCTTTGGAAAGCTAATAGAAAGCAAAGGAGAAGGAATTATTTCCATTAAACACCCATTAATAGTTGATGATTTTCTGGATGACAGCCAGGCCAAAAAAGCCGGAGTTAAGGAGGGTGATGTCATTTATGGTATAGGAAATGATACTACATATTCTTTCAGCCAATTCCGAACGGCCATGCCCAAATATACCGGGAAACAAACTAAACTTCTGATAAACAGGAATGGCAATGACACTACAATTAGTATAAATATTCCAGAAAATAATGTCATAGGAGTAGCTTTCACACCTATTGACCAACTACTGGATTTTGAAACCAGAAATTACAATTTCCTTGAAGCAATTCCAGGTGGAATTGTTAAAGCATATGATACAACTGCTGACTATTTAAAACAACTTAAATTATTATTCAAACCGGAAGTTAAAGCCCACGAAAGTATTGGCGGATTTATTACTATTGGCAGCATCTTTTCTCCAACCTGGGATTGGTTGCATTTTTGGACGATAACTGCATTTCTGTCTGTAATACTTGCTATTATGAATATTTTGCCAATTCCTGCTCTTGATGGAGGTCATGTTATGTTTCTATTATATGAAGTTATTGTCGGGAAAAAACCTGGTGACAAGTTCATGGAATATGCTCAAACAATTGGCATGATATTACTTTTAGGATTATTGCTGTTTGCAAACTTCAATGATGTTCTACGATTGTTTAATTAAGCTTAAAACTGTTATTGGATATTACAGCATCGGGTTATTAACATTTATTGTGCAAAAACAAGCTGCAAAAGCATGCTTTTACTCATTTTATAATTATAAAAATAATATACTTTTGCGCTTTAAATAATGTGCAAATAGCTTTATTTTTTATTGTATTTATTTAAGTCATATAAAAAAGATGAATTCATTTAATAATATCTCAAAAAAAGGGTACCTGGCACTCATCGGTGGTGCAGAGGACAGAAAAGAAGACAAAACCGTATTAAAGCGAACTGTTGAGATTAATAACGCTCAAACCATAATTGTAATTCCAAGTGCTACGACTTATCCTATTGAATGCGGAAGAGATTATGAGGATGCCTTTAGCAGCCTGGGAGTAAAAACTGTTCATGTTTTTGATATTAGAAATCCAAAAGAAGCTGATGATAATAAATACCTGGAACTATTAGACTCTGCGGATATGATTTTTTTTACCGGCGGAGACCAGGTAAGGCTTGTAAAAGCTCTAAAAGGTTCTGCCTTACTGAAAAAAATCCATAATTTATTTATCAACAAAGGCATTACTATTGCCGGAACATCGGCCGGCGCAGCAGCTGCTTCCGACCCAATGACATACGACGGGGATAATGAAGGCCTCACAAAAGGTACCATTGAATTTAGCAGAGGTTTTGGCTTTATTGAAAATGTAACTATAGATACTCATTTTGTGGCCAGGGGCAGAATTGGGAGAATGACACAGTTTCTCTGCTCTGAAATGTCGGACAAAGGTATCGGAATAGGAGAAAATACAGGAATAATAATAAATCCTGATGGTGAATTTGAAGTTGTTGGAACAGGAATTGTCACTGTGGTGAATACATCTGATGTAACTTACTCAAATATTAACGATATCATACCCGGGCAAAAAATTACCATTGATGGCGTTAAAGTTGGTTTTCTTCAGCATGGAGCTGTTTTCAACCTAAAACAGTGGAGTGTTGTTGATAACAAGGAAAGTGAAAAATTCTAAATCCAATAGAAAGACAATAGTAATTAAAAACTAGCTTCAACTTACCAAACTTCCCGGCTTATATTTTTAAGCAATTTTATAGAATCTCAGATTTGAAATATAATTTTTGATAATTATATTTCAATTAATAAGTCATTTTTTCATATTTTTGGAGAAAAGCAATTTCTTAAAAATTATTATCCCTAAAACTACAAAAGATGACTAACGAACTGCAAGACTTTGACGTTTCTAAATTTTATTTTTATTATGGGCCAAACCATTATTTAAATAGCAGAGCCTTGGTATTTAATATGTATATGGATCCTAAAGGGCCTGAGATAGAGCATTATAATAATATCGTTTATAAAGAATTTCCTTGCCTGGAAGAAAAAAAACACGCAACTGTTGTAGACTTATTTACTGATGCTTTGCTTGAAGTGCTGAAAATGGATATCAAGCTTTATATTAAGGAGTTTTCCATTTCTGAAGATGGTGAAGAATATGTAATTGCTGTTGAATTTCTTGATGAGTATTCCGCAGAAGATGCTGTTGTACTGGTTTCTGAATGGTTTAAAGCCATGAATGAAAATGCAACGGAGGAGTTTAGTTTTAAAGAAAAATTTCTTTTTCTACAGGATGAGTTCAATAAATCAACTTTAGGTGGACCAACACTTTATGCTTTGTTTGAAGCAGGTATAAAAAGGCAAATACCTGTCTTTTATCTTAAAGAAGAAAATCAGTTTCAATGGGGATATGGAAGAAAACAATTAAGGGGGCGTTCTACAACATTTCACACTGATGGTATCAAAGATACTGAATTCACTATGTATAAAGACTTTGTTGCTGATTTTTTGATTATGTGCGGATTTCCAACTCCAATTGGCAGAAATTGCTTTACTGAGGAAGAAGCTCTAGAAGAAGCACATGAACTGGGATACCCGGTTGTTGTTAAGCCGGTTGCCGGACATAAAGGGCAAGGAGTAACAACAGGAATAGAAAGTGATGCAGAAGTTAAAATAGCTTTTAATAATATCGTGGAAGCTGCAAAAATTCATGATATTAATTTTGATGGTGCTATTGTACAACAGCAAATATATGGTACTGACCACAGGCTGCTAACAGTGGATGGGAAATTTGTTGCAGCTTTGCAGAGAATTCCTGCTTATATTGATGGCAACGGAAAGGATACAATTGAAACTTTAATAAAAATTGAAAATGAAAAAGAAGTAAGGCTCGATAATGCCAGGTCGCCCTTGTGTAAAATTGAAATTGATAAAGACCTGATAGACTTTCTGGCCTTGCAAAATCTAAATATTAATTCAGTCCCTGATGAAGGACAAAGAGTATTTTTAAGACGTGTGGCAAATATTTCTGCCGGCGGTGTGTCAATTAATGTTACTGATGAAATCCATCAAAAGAATATTGAGATGGTAGAGGCTATTGCAAAATTCTTTAAGGTTAAATGTATTGGTATAGATGTATTGGCCGAAGATATTAGTAAGCCCTGGACAGAAAGTAATTTTGGAATTATAGAAATTAATGCAGGGCCAGGAGTATTTATGCACCTCGCTCCTTCCATTGGAGGCTCTGTTGATGTTCCCGGCAAAATACTATTATCACATTTTAAAAATCCCATAAATGCAAGAATACCTATTATTGCCGGCAATAAAATTAATAAAAGCCTTGCCGATTCTATAAGTGATATAATCCATCAACATAATCCCGAATGTTTTGTCGGCAGCCTAAATGATGAAGGCATTTTTTTCAACGGCTATTACTTTTTCAATAACACAAGCCATGAGCAAAATGTAAAAATCATTCTCCGTCATCCGGAAGTTGATTTTGCAATTTTTAACCATAGTAAAGATAATATCTATGATTATGGATTTTTTCATGAAGGCGCAGATATTATCATTTTGGATGAGGCTAACTGGGCAGAAGAAACTATCAGCAGGATGCTTACCCCGGGAGGAAAAATTATCAGGATAATACCCGGCAAAGTTGACATCGAAGAAAATAATGTCCTCGTTGAGAGTATTCAATATGAATCTGAAAAACAAAAGCAGGAAATAATAGAAAGAATAGTGAAGGATGCAATGCCTTCTCTAATTAATAAATACAATTAATTTACTATTAATTTTTATATTCTAACTCTTATTAATAAACACGAAAAGCAATGATCTTAATAAAGAACTGTGAATTATTTGACCCGGAACATAAAGGAAAAAAAGATGTTTTAATCGCGGGTAAAAAGATAGTAAAAATAGAAGATAGCATTTCAGTTCCATCATCGTGGAATATCGAGGTAATTGATGCAAAGGGTAAAAAACTGTTGCCCGGCTTAATAGATGCTCATGTTCATATTGCCGGAGCAGGTGGAGAAGGTGGCCCGGCAAGCAGAACGCCTGAAATGAAATTAAGCCACATGCTGGAAGCAGGCGTTACAACTGTTATAGGGTGCCTGGGAACAGATGGGCTGACACGTTCTGTTGAATCCGTTTTGATGAAAGCAAAAGCATTAAAAGATGAAGGTGTTAGCGCCTGGATTTACACAGGTGCCTACCAGGTTCCAACCCCGACAATTCTGGGAGATATTGGTAAGGATATAGCTCTTATTGAGGAAGTAATCGGTGTTGGTGAAATAGCTTTGTCTGACCACCGTTCTTCTTTTCCTACTACTTTCGAGCTAATAAAACTAACCGAACATGCACGCGTAGGTGGAATGCTTGGAGGAAAAGCAGGCATCGTAAATATCCATATGGGAGATGCTAAGAATCCTTTCAAACCATTATACGATGCCGTCGAGATGAGTGAACTCAAATTAACACAGTTTTTACCAACTCATTGCAATAGAAATGATTACATTTTTGAAGATTCAAAGTTTTACGGAAAATCCGGCTACGTTGACATTACAGCAAGTTCCTACCCCTATTTTCCTGAATATGAAATAAAACCATCAAAAGCAATAAAAGACCTTTTAGGAGCAGGTGTTCCAATAGAGCATATAACAATGACAAGTGATGCTTGCGGCTCTTTGCCTGATTTTGATGAAAAAGGAAATCTTGTTAAGCTTGAAATGGGTTATCCAAAATCAATACTTACTGAGTTAACTGATACTGTTTTGCAGGAAAAACTTCCGCTGGAAGTAGCATTAAAAGTTATAACATCTAATGTCGCTGATATTTTAAAACTTAGTAATAAAGGAAGGGTAAAAGTGGGTAAGGATGCTGATGTGGTACTAATTGACAATGATTTTAATATCTTATCAATAGTTGCAATGGGCGAATTAATGGTTAAAAACGGCAAGACCTTAAAAAAAGGAAGTTACGAATAATATTTTTATGCGAAAAGCTTTCAAAATAACTGTACTGGGCTGTGCTGCTGCAACGCCAACCTCAACATTACATACTACTGTTCAATGGCTGCAAATTCACAATCAGCATTACCTGCTTGATTGTGCTGAAGGCTCACAAATACTGATTAGGCGTAATAAATTGCCAATGATGAAAATTGATCATATTTTTATCAGCCATTTACATGGAGATCATTTTTTAGGCTTGCCGGGACTAATATTTTCTTATCACTTGCTTGGTAGAGAAAAAACATTAAATATATACTCTCCTCCCGGCCTGGAAGAAATCATAAATACCCAGATGAGAATATCCAATGTAAATGCCAGGTTTAATACAGTTTTTCACGAAATATCCGGGGGTGAACAAATTCTTTTTGAAAACAAGATGATAAGCGTAAGCTCAATAGAAATGCAACACAGTATGCCATGTTATGGTTTTCTTATAAAAGAAAAGCAAACAGAACTTAATATTAAAAAGGAATACATAAAAAGACACAACATAAATATATCTCAAATAAAAAAAATAAAGAAAGGAGAAGATTATATTTGTGAAGATGGCAAGCTTATCCCTAATGAAAAATTAACAATCCTGCCCCCGGAACCACGGAGTTATGCTTTTTGCTCAGATACAGTTTATACTGAAAGCTTCATTGATCAAATAAAAAATGTAGATTTATTATATCATGAAGCTACTTTCCTTCAGGATAAAAAAATGGTTGCAAAGGAGAAAATGCATTCTACTGCTAAAGAAGCTGCCCAAATTGCAAAAAAGGCTGATGCTAAACAACTTCTTATTGGCCATTATTCGGCAAGATACAAAGACAGTATTGAGTTTAAAACTGAAGCATCTGAGATTTTTCCGAATACAGTTTTAGCAAAGCAAGGGCTTGTGATTGACTTATGACTAACCAAATATTAAAAAAAAGCTGACAGGCAATCCTCAGCAGTGATATTACAGGATTTAGCGGGTGGGATTTTTTTTTGAAAGAGACTGAAATGTTTGATTATTTCATCCGGCACATGTTTACATCCTTCTAAAGATTCAAAAAAAGCTTGGCAATTAACTGACAAATCGCCTTTTATATAATCAAAACTTGTCATAACACCTTTTTTAACATAAAAAGCATACTCGATTTTCCTGCCCTCAAAAACATGCTCATTTCTATAGTAATAATCCGGCGAATAACAATAATTCCATTCATTGCTCTTATATTTCTCTTCGGAAAGTTTATTGATAAGTGTTTTCTCAATATCAGTAAAATTTTTCTCTGTTGTAACTAAGAAATATTTTAAAAGATACTTTGTGAGCTTGCTTTGGAAATCTTCTATACTAATAGCAGGATGCAAGAGATCTGAGATATTTGCAACTTTGCTGCGATTACTCTTAATGGCCTTAGATTCAATTTTTGCATTTGAATTTGACAATGCGGATTCAAGTAATTCAAGCTTGCTGTCAAAAAGCAATGTACCGTGATATAATATTTTGTGTTTATTAATATGCGCTGAATTGCCGGAAACTTTAAAACCATTAATCTTAATATCATTCTTCCCTTCAAACTTTGCATTGAGGCCGATTGACTGCAAAAAATCTATTATAGGTTTGGTATGTTTAACAAAGTTAATTTCCGGTTTTTCCTGATTTGTGATAACTGTAAAATTTATATTGTTATGATCGTGAAAAACAGTGCCTCCACCGGAAGTTCGACGTATTATTGGAATATTATTCTTTTCAAGGAATTTTAAATTAGCTTCAGCAACCGGAACCTGGTGTTTGCCAACAACAACAGAGCTATCACTGCGCCATATTAACAAAAATTCTTCATTATGGTTTTTTAGCAAATATTCTTCAGCGGCTAAATTAAACCAGGGGTTTGTACTAGGATTCTCAATAAATATCATTGAGTTAGAATTATCATAAAAATATAAATTGAAAAAAACATTTCCTATTTGGCAAGATCCTCAATGCGCAAATTTATCTTATTTTGAATATATTGATCATGTACCTCTTCAACAACTTTAAGAAGCAGGTCAACATCATCAATTTGAGAAATGGCTCTTTTTCGCACTTCAAAATCTTCATCCTGCTTAACAATGCGAGCTAAAACTTCATTGTCATTTATTTTGGCAACAGCTTGGTTTCTGACATAATAATCCGGGTCATTAATCGCCAGATGCAGTATGGTATCTTTATCATCAATTAGCTGAACAGCAAGTGCCCTCACGTAATAATCCTTGTCATTCCTGGCAATTTCTGCCAGCAGTTTCTGATCATTTATCTTATGTATGGCATCACTTCTAAGGTAGAAATCATCATTCTCCAAAGCAATTTTCGCAAGTATATTTTGATCAGTTATAGCCTGAACTGCAGCAGCTTTAATATTTCTGTCTTTTAACTCAACAACGAGCTTTTCCAAAATACTATCATCTTTTACATTTAGGATTGCATCTTTACATAAATAGAAGTCATCCTGGCTCTTCAAAATTATATCAGTAAGAGCACCCGGATCTTTAATCTTTTTCACGGCAGACAACCTAACATAATAATCCTGATCATTAAGTGCAATCTCTTTAAGGGTTTCCTGATCTTCCAGTCTTTCAACCGCTGTCTGACGAACATAATAATCTTTATCATTCAAAGCTATCTTTCTGATAACATCCTGGCTTTCAATCATTTTTACAGCATCAACCCTGATAAAGTAATCTGGTGAATTTAATGCTTGATAAATAATGCTTTCCTGGGATAATTCGGGAGAATTTTGATGGTTGTGTTGGTTATTTTCCATATTTTTTATTTTTTGCTGTAGTAAGTAAAAAACTTCAATCATCACATGTGATAAGCAAAAATATTGTGGATTTTAAATTTGCAAATTTCACCCAGCTTAAAGACAAATATAAAAAAAATATGAATACTAATTACCAAAATCATAAAGCTATTTGATTAAAATTCTCTTTAAATTTAATTCCAAACTGAAAAATGCAAATTATAAGCTTTGCAACAAAGACATAAAAACTAAATTTTGGTTATATTTGAAATACAGAAAGACACTTTGCTATATTTTGAAAATATATTTATAACAACAAAATGAAAATATTCCTGGTTGGTTTTATGGGTTGTGGAAAATCGTCAATTGGAAAAAGGCTTTCCAGGAAGATTGGTTATGATTTCATAGATTTGGATACTTTCATTGAAAGTAATAACAAAAGAAGTATTGATAATATTATCAGTAAAGAAGGAGAAGCAGTTTTCAGGCAATATGAAAAAGATGCACTGTTGTCACTGGAAAACAGGGACAATCTTGTTGTTGCAACCGGCGGAGGCACACCATGCTTTTTTGATAATATGGAAATTATTAACAAAATGGGCGTTTCAGTATATTTGAAAATGAGTCCTGTTAGTTTGGCAAAAAGGCTGGAAGACTCTAAGCACAGCAGGCCATTATTAAAGAATAATACCGGTTTGGATTTATTATTAAAAATCAAGGAGATGCTAAATGAGAGAGAAAAATTCTACATGCAAGCGCAATGCATTCTAAAAGGCGAAAATGCCAAACCTGACCATATCAGAAAATTAGTTTTTGGGTAGAATTCGAAATATATTTTTTTATAAAACACTTTTTTTAGCAACATTTTTATAACTTCGGGAAACAAATTCAAAACTTTATAATTATGTTAAGAAAAACATTAATATTTGCAATTTTACTTACGTTTTGTGCTTCATCAATAGCACAAATTAGGGTTGCCAGGCGGAAAGACTATAAGTCATTTATGGAAAGTACTACATTAGTTGTTCTTGACCAACACCCTTTTTCGGAATACAATCCTCGCATTAAGGAAGAAATGGAGAGATTTTGGACGATCACTCCTTATGACTTCATCACTTTTGAAGAGTTTAAGGAAAAGAGGACAGATGACAGCTATTCGTTCATGATACTGTCGGATATAAAGCAAGATAAACTGCCACATGTTTATCAGTTTATAAACTTTGTGATGGGAGATAAAACAAGGGATTTTGACAGGATGCCTGATTTGGGCTCTGTACCATTGGCATACAGAGATATTGATGAAGACAACTACCTCTACAAAATGGGTATTTTTGTTCAATATATGCAAAATCAAATAGAAGAAAGATCGAGGAGAAGGAATTTCAGTTTAACTAAACTTCTTGATGTAAAAGACGGAATGGTTCAGGATATGGAGCTATGGCTTTTAGAGGATGAACTTGACCCGGCTGTGAATACTGAAGAAAAAATTGCCCGGTACTATCCTTATAAAGTAAAACTAGTTACCAGGGATGAAATAAAACAAGCAATAACAGAAGAAAGGGAGGATGTTGCAATTTTACATAAAATTGGCCCTGAAGATACGCTACATTATGGAACCGGTAAAACATGGAAGTTTTTAGTAACAGTAAAAGACGGACTTATTTTATATACAAGTTCTCATGAAGTTGAAAGAGAAAAGCCTGATGCATTTCTGAAATCAGATTTTGAAAAAATTGCTAAATAAAAAAAAGAGGCCTTTTATTGGCCTCTTTTAATTTAGAATAGGATCTAAGGGATAATTAGCCCAAATAGCATATTCGTTGCCCATCTTTTTAATTAAATTCCCCCACAAGCCTTCAGGCTTTGGCCCCATAATACTTTTCTTATCTATTTGTGAAACAATCCATGATTTTTCTGATAATTCGCTGTCTAATTGACCGGGGTTCCATCCTGAATATCCAATAAAAAACCTTACCTGGGATCTACTTAGTTTATTCTGTTCTAT
>JAWOBS010000117.1:0-3923 GCA_046484145.1 Bacteroidales bacterium | reverse complement strand
TGCGACACAACATGCCTTTTACAATTTCACCAAAAATAACTGTTACGGTCACCAGCTTTAACATGTTAAGAAAAATCGTACCAAAAGGTTTTATCCACTGCTCATTGAATACTGTCCATTCAAAAATGACAGCAAGTAACCCCCAAACCAGACCGGCGACCATGCCTGCAACAATTTTACCCCAAAGGGGCAGATCCTTCCATCTTTTCCACATGATAATTAAATCTTTACAGGTTAAATAAAACAAAAACGATTCTTTGCACTACATTTGAATCTAAATATGATCTTCTATCTATGTCCTGCCCCGGATTGCTCACCGCCAAATCTTTATCCTTATGCATAACCTTCTATAACTTTTTATCCATTATCTATCTTTCTGCATAACCTTTTACCTAAGTTTAGTCCGGTCTCCATTATCAGGACTTGCTCAGATTCATCTTCAGGTCCTTTATAAAAAAAAATATATTGTATTTTATTATTGGTTGATAATCCCAAACAATATGCTGATTAATCTATAACGGTCGCTAAAATACATTTTTTTCATACTAAATTCAGTGATAACTGTTATTTGATCCAGCTATTTATATCAAAATACCGGAAAGCAGATGGGATTTTATCAATAACTAAACTCTCTCCTCTCTATTTAATACAGGCGTTTCCAATTCGTTTAAACCGGCAATGTGAATTATTAGGGGGTCGATGATGGGCGTGATGTAATGAATTGTCTTAAAAACAGCAGACTGCCGGCAAGACTCATAATACTCGCAACATAAATTGCATAGGTAAATGAGCCTGTCAAATCGAACAGGAGTCCACCGCTCATTGGGCCAGCTATGCCTGCTATTGCATATCCCAAAAACACATACGGGTAGATAATCCCAAGATTTCTTACTCCGAATACCTGAGCCGTTTCTTTGGCAAAAAGAACAAAATTTCCACCAAAACCAAAGCCCGTAAGCAAAGCAAGAATTAAATACGAAATATTAGATAATACAATAATATTCAATGAAATAATAGCTATGGACTGAAAAAACAGTGCCAAAAATATACTTAAACTTGCTCCTATATAGTCACTCAAAAACCCCCAAACAATTCTGCCTAAAAAGTTTGCAACAGCAAATAATGAAACTCCAAGAACCAAATAACTTAAAGGGATGTAACCTTGTTCACCTATAATTTTCAAACTTCCAATTATCAGCAATCCGGCAAATGTTCCAAGAAATATTCCAAAAAACAGTTTCTTAAAAATACTTGAGCCAAGTAAATTAGCTATTATAACAGGCTTTTCTTTACTGTTTAAAGTTTCCGGATTTTGATATAATAAATTAGATAAAATAAGTATAATCAGTCCATATGAAACCCCTACAGTCCTAAGTAATTGCAGCACATCTTTACCATCAGACAGGATTTTTTCAGATACTTCCGACATAAATACTGCACCCAATCCAAAACCTGCGGCCGCAATGCCTGTAATCAGCCCCTTTTTCTCCGGAAACCACTGAACGGGCGATGTAAGTGCGACCCAGTAGCCGAACCCTGTTGCAATGCCAGCCATTATTCCTATTCCCAGGAGAATTACAGTGAAATTACCATGAGAATAGCTTCCAGTAAAATACCCTGCAAAAAATAATAAACCTGAAATGTAACCGATATAACGATATTTTATTTTTTCACCTAACTGTCCAACAAAAATCATTGTAGCCGGGAAAATGGCTATTAGAGTTCCAAATATTACCTGGGACTGAGAAGCAGAAAAATTATATTTTTCAATCAGCTCAGATGCAATTATACTCCAGGCATAAACACTGCCTATGCAAAGCATTATTATAAATGAAGCGAATACAGTTAAATATTTTTTCATCTTTTTCATCCTTTCTAAGGATTACAATAATCACATTATTATGGTTCTTAATGCTATTTGCCAATAGAGAACTATTTTTCCGGTTAATATGTTCATTTCTGGTATCGGCATATATATATTAAAGTTAATTTTGCAAGGTTTCCACATATTTAAAAAAGTAGTCCTTTTAATTGTGACGGCACAATTGCATGCTCAGTCTTTCGGCAGGAATTATTTATCTTTTTGCAGTATAGGTTGATATAAATACCGTCTATAGTAAATCTTTCATTTAATCTTTCATTTAATCTTTCATTTAATCTTTCATTTAATCCTTCATACATCACAGGTTTTTCTTGTCCTTCTGCTTTTGAATTATTTATCATTACTTAATAGTTTGTTTAGCCAGGTATTGACTATGTCAGCATTAGTATGGACATATTCAGCAAATCAACATCTTCGCGCGCAAAATTAACCCTTTTTCTTATTTCTTAATTGAAATTCACGATGGTCACATTGATTTATCCGTAAAATCAGCTCCACGGTCAAATGCATAAAATGCTCTTCTGCTGATTCCTTTTCCCAATCTTGTAATTCTGACTGCCCCTCCGGGACTAATGATGCGGTATCATTATCTCTTTCGGAAGGCGGTTTTGGATAATGGTATTCAACCATTATGGCTATTAGGGTTTTCCTGTGCAGGAAAGAGATATCCTTTCTTAATTCACATTTTAATTTCAGGTTAACAGTTCAATACTATTAACATCGGGAAAGGCTGCTTTGAAAAACTATTTATCGATTATTTTTCAGCAAGATTGAGCTGGTGGCAGAGATTTTTAAGTTCAGCTTTGGCCGACTTAAGCGATTTACTTTTCATTACAGGCATGATCTTTTTTTTATTTGCATCATAAAGGTATATTCTGAAATCTTTGTCAATCACATCAAGGGTCCTGTTGCTGCTGCTGTATGAACGCCAGGCATGTCTTGATCTTTCAATACCGATTTTCATATCAGGGATTATGTCAATCCATTTACCAGTTGGAATGATTCCAAAAATATTGTTGGATAACTTGATCCGTTTTTGTTCAAAATCAATTATTGTACTTGTTGATGTAAAGCCAATAAAAGCACCTATAAAAACCACCGATAAAGCAGAAACCGAATAATATGTCATGATCAACCCGGTTACGGTCAATATTAATCCCGACGTAGTACCTGTTGGTCCAAACATTCTGTCGAGCTTGTTATTTACTTTCATAATCACATAGAATAAAATGATTAAAAAACAGATGGAAAAATCAATGCCAAATATTTATCGGTAACCTTTTCATTCAAGATAATACCAGCTAAAAATAAAGAATTATTAATAAAAATGTTAACAGGCAGCGTTTTATTCTATAAGCATGGATTTTGAAACATTTTCAAAAAAATTTAACTCTGTGAAAAATTTAACTCTGTTTATAAAAAATATATATTTTTAAAGCTAAACGGTTCATCATGTAAGTTAAAATTTTGTATTTCATGAACAAAATTTTGGCTTCTTGTTTTTTAAAGGAAAAATGCAGATATTATTTTTAATAATCTTAATTAATACCTCTTATGTCCACTTTTGCCGAAAGAGTCATTGATTTTAACAAGAAACTTCATCTCGATGAAAA
The DNA here is from genome assembly GCA_046484145.1 of Bacteroidales bacterium. Lineage (GTDB taxonomy): Bacteria > Bacteroidota > Bacteroidia > Bacteroidales > UBA7960 > PWND01. The sequence continues at coordinate 428 of JAWOBS010000117.1, read as the reverse complement.
ACTTCCGGATGGAATAAGGGTAATGAATCCCTTCACACAAAATCCTGAAGCATTAAAAATATCATCGGCATTTTACCGTAAATATTACAATGATAACCAGAAAAGAAGGTTAATACTGGGCATCAACCCGGGACGTTTTGGGGCAGGAGTTACCGGAATACCTTTTACCGATACCAAAAGGCTGTCTGGTAAATGCGGTCTGGATTTAACAGGTAAAGAGACTCACGAACCTTCTTCGGTATTTATATACGATGTAATTGATGTTTATGGAGGAGTAAAAAAATTCTATTCGGATTTCTATATAAATTCACCATGTCCTTTAGGCTTTGTCAAGACAAATGAAAAAGGTAAAGAGGTAAATTTTAATTATTATGACAGCAAGGAACTGCTGAAGGTGGTTTATCCCTTCTTAGTAAAATCAATGAAGT
>JAWOBS010000042.1:0-12585 GCA_046484145.1 Bacteroidales bacterium | reverse complement strand
GTTTGGAGAAGTATCATTCGGATTTTCGTCATCAACGGAGTTCAGCTCTCCCGGAGTACCACCTCTTGGGTCAACAGATGCCCGCCAGTTATATTCACCCCCGCAGAAATTATAAGGATCAATTTGTTCAATAGACCAACCTCCATCATCTTTTGAGCTGTCATGATACCAGTTGTCTGTATAAGAAACATTGTGCATGATCTCTCCATTTGCGTCATAAAGGATAATTGTCCTCCCGCTGATTGTCAGAAAGTTTACACCCAGGCTTGCACCAATTACATTTTCATAATCATTAAAATGCTGCAAGTCAGCATCATTAACCAAAATAATATAGCCCTTAGGTGGTATTATTCCAAAAGGCAATTCTTTTATTGCATCAGTACCTGATTTAAATGACCAGCCTTCCACGCTTATTTGGTAGTCTGTTGTATTATAAAACTCAACAAACTTAGATGGTGGAAGATCTATTGGGGGTTCCGGGTTCGGCATAAGCTCATTAAACACAACATCAAAGCGTTCCGGAAAATAAAGATGGAATGTACCTGTAAAATCATTCATAACATTTCCAAACACATCCTGAACGTTTGAAATAGAAATTTGATATGGCGTTTCAGGGATAAACTCCTCACTGAACATCAGCCTGACAACATAGGGTTTGTCTTCCAGGCGTTGTGCCATAACCGGCGCTCCAATGCCGCTATTTACCAAGTAATTTGTAAGATTCTCTGCAGAAGCTTGATCAATAACTTTTGTGAAATGAGCATCGAGGGTAGTTGAATTTACCGGAACTGTATATTTTACTTCAGGTTTTTCTGTTTCAGGTATAATGTCGCCAATCCTAAAATCATCAAAATAAAATCTGTCAGAATTAGACACAGTATAGTTACAGCTAATTCCGAAATAATCAGTTGTTGTGTATGTATCATCAAAAATATTTCCTTGTGGCAAGAATAAATCGCCACCGGCAGGGTCAGCATAAAACTCCCAGTTTCCGGCATCATCTCTTATGACTTTTACATTTATAACATTATTACTGGATGCAGCAATATTGTTGCTGCCTGTTAATATTTCTTCATGGCTTTCACCATCTTGCCGGTAGAAAAACAATTTTTTATTGTCTGTGCCGGTTTTTCCTATCCTGACATAATATCCATTTACCGGGCCACTTAAATCATCAGTGTCAGCAACTAAATATATTAATGGATAGTTATTGTCGGAAGGCTCGAAGCCTATCCTTACCAAAAAATCCCATTGGGTATTTGATACAACTGATGAAGGCCTTGCCAAATATGCAGAGCCGGCATCATTATCATTGAGTCTTAGCACCTCACTATCTATAATAAATTTGTCTCTGTCGCCTGTCCATTCATTACTTAAAACACCATCACTGAAATCATCTGTAAATTGAGCGTTAGCAATGCTTATTATAAAAGTCAAAACGATCAATGCCGTAAAGTTAATTTTATTCATATGCTTTAATTTAAAATTTTTCTAAGGGTTGTAAATATAGTATTTTTGTGCTAAAGTTTGATTGTATTTATGAATATTTATCAAAACAAATGTAGTAATTAAATCTAAGTATTATCCTTTGCCTCTTTTGTTTTTGTAGTCAGAAACCAGGTAAAGTTAAAAAAAGAACACTATGAAAATAGCTTTAATAGGCTCAACAGGATTAGTTGGCGGAGTTATGATGAAAGTATTGGAAGAGCGTGGCATTAAGCCGGGTAGCTTTTTCCCGGCGGCTTCTGAAAAGTCTGTTGGTAAAAAGCTTAGGTTTATGGACAAGGATTATTCTATTATAAGCATACAAGAAGCATTAGATGCAGATCCTGACATAGCCATTTTTAGTGCCGGCGGAACTGTTTCAAAAAAATGGGCAACAAAGTTTGCTGAAAAAGACTGTTTTGTTGTGGATAATTCTTCTGCCTGGAGGATGGATGATAATGTGCCTCTTGTAGTTCCTGAAATTAACCCTGAAACAATAAATGAGAATACTAAAATTATTGCAAACCCAAATTGCAGCACTATTCAGATGGTTGTTGCATTATTTTCACTGCATAAAGCATACAAGATAAAGCGTTTGGTTGTCTCTACATATCAATCAGTTACAGACACCGGGGTGAAGGCGGTAAACCAATTAAGAATGGAAAGACAGGGAAAGCCAACCACGCCGGTATATCCTTACCCTATTGACCTTAACTGCTTTCCTCATGGAGGGGATTTTCTGGAAAATGCATACACAAGTGAAGAAATGAAACTTGTACATGAAACAAGAAAGATATTTAACTCTCCGGAAATAAAAATCACTGCTACTGTTGTCAGAATACCAGTCATTGGCGGACATTCAGAGTCAGTTAATGTGGAGTTCGAAAATAGCTTTGAGCTTAATGATGTGAAGAATCTTCTGTTAAACTCCCCCGGCATTACTGTTCACGACAATGTATTAAAAAATGTTTACCCAATGCCGCTTTATGCAGAGGGCAAAGATGATGTTTTTGTCGGACGAATCAGAAAAGATGAATCTTGTGAAAATGCATTAAATATGTGGATAGTTGCTGATAACCTCAGAAAAGGCGCGGCAACAAATGCTGTGCAGATTGCAGAATATCTTATTAAAAAAGGCTTTGCTAAATGATTTTTTGCATATATGCCGTGCTTTGTTCTATATGCTTTGATTTTTAAGTTTTTAGAATCAAATTAAAATATTAATCAAATCACTTCCGGCTATTTTTCTTATTTTTGCAAGCTTCAAATAATTTTCACAAAAAGGTAAACTATTGCTTATCAAATGGGTTATATTATTTGGAAATTGAAATTTGTAATTTATGTATAATAGTATAACGAAAGACTGGTTGGTAATTGTTAATCCTAATGCAGGTGTTGGCAAAGGCCTAAAGGACTGGGAGCCGATTTCACAGATATTACATGAGCATAATTTTGATTATGAGGTTGTTTTTACTGAAAAAAAACTTCATGCAATATATCTTGTCCAGGAAAAAATTGAACAGGGATATAGAAAAATTATTGTAGTTGGTGGTGATGGAACTATAAATGAAGTTGTTAACGGCATCTTCCAACAAAGCATTGTTGAAACATCTGATATTACCATTGGAATGATATCTGTTGGGACCGGCAATGATTGGGTCAGGACATTCAACATTCCTACCAATTATAACGAAGCCATTAAAACTATAAAGAAAGAAAAAACATTGCTGCAAGATGCCGGCATTGTCAGGTATTACAATAATGCAATAGAAAGTATCAGGTATTTTATTAATATGGCCGGATTGGGTTTTGATGCAATGGTTACTGAAAAGACTAATGCTGACAAGGAAAAAGGCAAAAAAAACCCTATCATATATCTTAAAAACCTGCTATATTCGTTGATTGATTATAAGTCTGCAAAAGCAAAAATCAAGGTTGACGGACTTGAAGTTAATGAAAAGTTTTTTAGTATAGGTGTCGGTATTGGCCAGTATAACGGTGGTGGAATGCAACAGGCTCCCAAAGCTATTCCGGACGATGGGCTTTTTGATATTACTTTGATAAAACACATGAATCCTCTTAGGGTTTTGGCTAGCGTCAGAAGACTGTATAACGGAACTATCGCGAAGCATAAAAGAGTTGAAACATACCTGGCGAAAAATATCTTTGTTGAATCAAAAATCCCAATATTGTTGGAAGCTGACGGAGAGACCTTGGGGCATTCGCCTTTTGAGTTTGAAATTGTACCAAAAAGTGTAAAAGTAATTGTCAATCATTTAAATAAATAAACTTTATTTGTGCTTAATTTTGTGATTATTTAAATTTAAAATCTAAATATTATATCAAAATGGTTAAAGGAGAAGACGTTTTTAAAAAAATCATTTCGCATTGCAAAGAATATGGGTTTATTTTTCAGTCGAGTGAAATATATGATGGTTTGAGTGCAGTTTATGATTACGGTCAGAATGGAGCAGAGTTAAAAAAGAATATAATGGACTATTGGTGGAAATCAATGGTGCAATTTCATGAGAACATTGTTGGTATTGATTCTGCCATCTTTATGCATCCAACAGTATGGAAAGCTTCGGGCCATGTTGATGCTTTTAATGACCCACTGGTTGATAATAAAGATTCAAAAAAAAGATACCGCGCTGATGTATTAATTGAAGACCATGTTGCCAAGCTTGAACAAAAGATTGATAAAGAGGTAGAAAAGGCAGAAAAACGTTTTGGCGATGACTTTGACAAGGATATGTTTATAAAGACAAATCCAAGGGTAACCGCAAATCGTGAAAAGATTGATGCGATCATGAGCCGTTTTGTTAAATCACTTGAAGCAAACGATCTTAAAGATATAAAAGCCTTAATTGAAGAACTTGGGATTGTTTGCCCTGTTTCCGGTTCAAGAAACTGGACAGATGTACGTCAGTTTAACCTTATGTTCAGCACTCAAATGGGCTCTCTCAGCGATGATGCTTCTATGGTTTATCTTAGGCCGGAAACAGCACAAGGAATATTTGTGAATTATATTAATGTGCAGAAAACAGGTAGAATGAAATTACCTTTTGGTATCGCTCAAATCGGGAAAGCTTTTCGTAATGAGATTATTGCCAGGCAGTTCATTTTCAGAATGAGAGAGTTTGAACAAATGGAAATGCAATTCTTTGTTAAGCCCGGAGATGAAGTACAGTGGTATGATTACTGGAAGAAGCAAAGAATGAAGTGGCATCATGCCCTGGGTATTCCTGAATCAAAATTTCGTTTTCATGACCATGATAAATTAGCTCATTATGCTAATGCTGCCACAGATATTGAATTTGAATTCCCCTTTGGCTTTAAAGAACTGGAAGGCGTTCACTCAAGAACAGACTTTGACCTGGGTGCACATCAAAAATTTTCAGGCAAGAAGTTACAGTATTTTGATCCCGTTTCTAATGAAAGTTTCGTCCCATACGTTGTTGAAACTTCAATAGGATTAGACAGGATGTTCCTTGCCGTAATTAGCAGTTCATATAATGAAGAAAAGCTTGAAGACGGCTCGGAAAGAATTGTTATGAATATTCCTCCTGTGCTGGCTCCCATTAAAATTGCTGTTTTGCCACTTGTTAAAAAAGATGGGCTAAGTGATAAAGCTAAAGAAATATTTGATTACCTTAAGTATGATTTTATGTGCCAATACGACGAGAAAGATGCTATTGGACGCAGGTACAGAAGGCAGGATGCAATTGGTACTCCTTACTGTATTACTGTTGATTACGATACTATGGAGGATAATACTGTTACTATCAGAGAACGTGATTCTATGAAGCAAGAAAGAATACCTATTGAGAAAATAACAGAAGTTGTTGCAAAAAGAATTGATATCAGGCCAAAAAAATAAGGCTTTTATGAACCTAAAAGAAATACAGGCACCTATTCAAAATCATCTTGATGAGTTTAATGCCTTGTTTCGGGATGCTATTCGAAGCAGAGCGCCTGTCCTTAATACAATTACAAATTATATTGTAAAAAGGAAAGGCAAACAAATGCGTCCGCTGTTTGTGTTTTTCTCTGCCAAACTTTGTGGTGATATTACTCAAAAAACTTATAGGGCTGCTGCCCTGGTTGAATTACTGCATACTGCAACACTGGTCCATGATGATGTAGTTGATGATTCTAACGAAAGAAGAGGCTTCTTTTCTATTAATGCTATATGGAAAAATAAAATTTCTGTTCTTGTTGGTGATTATTTGCTCTCCCGCGGATTGCTCCTTTCTCTGAATAATGATGATGTCGAACTGCTTAAAATTGTTTCAGAGTCCGTGAAGCAAATGAGCGAAGGAGAACTGCTGCAAATGGAAAAGGCCAGAAGCCTGGATATTAAAGAAGATGTCTATTTTAAGATAATCAAACAAAAAACAGCATCATTATTAGCTTCTTGTTTCTCCTGCGGAGCTTCATCTGTCGGTGCTGATAAAGAAACTATTGAAAAATTACATCTTATTGGTGAAAATGTGGGGATGGCTTTTCAGATTAAAGACGATCTTATGGATCTTGAAAAAACCGGCAAATCAGGGAAACCATCCGGAATTGATATCAGGGAGCGGAAAATGACCCTTCCACTGATATTTATGATTAACAAATCCTCTTATTTGCAAAAAAGAAAAATCATCAGGCTTATAAAAAACCATAAAGACAGAAGTGATAAAATAACTGAACTTATAGATATTATCAGAAACAGTGGTGGTATTGAATACGCCGAAAAGAAAATGGAGTATTATAAAAACCTTGCCCTGGAATCACTGCTTGAATTTCCGGAGAGCTACGCCAGAGAATCTCTCGAAAAGCTTATTTATTTTACAATTAACAGGAACAAATAATTTTTTCGTTGTAAATACTCTTTCGTCGTGAGCAGTTGAAAATTATTTATTATTCTGCCTTTTCTATATAATGATTTTATAATTTTGCGTTTTGTAAATAGTGAATATATTTTATACCTTAATTAAATGAAATACCATGAGAAATAACAGTATCCTGCCTTATTTGATAAGTATATTTTCCTTTATCTTTTTAAATTTAACCCAGTTTACGGATGCCAATGCACAGTATGTTTCTGTACGGGCAGAAGATGGAGAGTTTAAAGGTGTTGGAAGCTATTCCGAAGGAAAAAAAGAAGGAGAGTGGAAATATTTTGATCAGGATGAGGTTCTTCGTGAAACCGGGAAATACGATAATGGTGAAAGAGAAGGCTTATGGCTTTTCTTTTCAAATGACAGCGTGAAAACCATTGAGATTGATTATACTGAAAATACTTTCGTTTCATATTTTGAAAATGGACAAGTAGAAAGCCGTGGAAAGCTGAAAAATGGAAAGAAAAATGGAGACTGGGAGTATTTTTATGAAAATGGAGACAAAAAGGCTGAAGGCTCATATCTTGAAGGTGAGAAAACAGGAAAATGGAAGTATTATGATGATTACGGCTTTTTAGATTATGAATATAACTACGATACAGGCTGGTATATCGGCTATTATCCTAATACAGCCAAAAAAGAAGAAGGTAAAAAGGAGGATGATGTTAAAACAGGAGAGTGGAATTATTGGTATCGCAACGGACAATTATGGTCATCAGGAAAATATGATAATGGAGATAAAACCGGGTTTTGGGAGTTCTGGTACGAAGATGGAACAAAGTGGGCAGAAGTTCACATGGAAGAAGGTACTTCAAAAAGCTGGCATCCTAATGGTGAAAAAGAAAAGCATGGAGAGATTAAAAATTCCTTAATGCATGGCCTATGGACGTTTTATTACGAAAATGGCAATCTCAAAGAAAAAACACATTATGAAGCCGGTAAAAAAGAAGGCGAAAGTGAATTGTATTATGAGGATGAACAAATAGAATTCACGGGCTTTTATGTTGATAATAAATTACATGGTTATGCTTGCTGGTGGTTTGATAACGGCCGGCAGGATATGGAAGGTAAGCTTGTTGAAGGCTTGCAGGATAGCACATGGACTTTCTATCATAAAATCGGAGGAGTAGCCAGTAAGGGTGATTTTAAAAGTGGCGTACAGCATGGCAAATGGACTTATTTCTATACTACAGGTGAAAAGCTTAGAGAAGGTGAATACATTGATGGTAAGAGGCAGGGCTTGTGGACAACATTTTATGAAACGGGCGAAAAAAGCCATGAAGGGCACTATAAGGATGGAAAAGAAAATGGTGTTTGGGAAAGCTGGTATGAAAACAAACAAATGAAAGACAGGGGAGCTTTTAATACGGGCGTGATGGATGAACTATGGGAAGGCTGGTATGAAGATGGCAAAGAAAGATATATTGTTAATTATATTGCTGATACTGTTGACAATGAGCTAAAGGCATTACGCCATGGACTTTCGCAGCATTGGTATGAAAACGGAAATAAACGTTCGGAAGGTTATTACAAAAATGATTATGAGGAAGGGCCTTGGAAATACTGGTATCCTAATGGCATTCTGAGAGAAGAAGGATCTTATAAAAACGGAGAAAAGAATGGCTTATGGGTTTTCTACGATGAAAGAGGGGCAATAATACGTCAGCAGGAATTCAAAGATAGCAGGCCCGAAGGCAGTTTTGTTGTTTTCTATCGTAATGGTGCAAAAAAGCAGGAAGGTACTTATCATGAAGGCCGCAAACATGGCACATGGACAACATGGGATGCTGATGGTAACAAATTGCAGAGAACAAAGTTTAAAAATGGCCGCATAACTAAAGAGAAGATCTATATAGAAGAGGAGGAATAAACGGAGAAAGCTGATACTGTTTTAATAAGTGTAACAAAATAAATTATTCCTGCCGGAAACAGCTTGCAAGTAAAATGCAATCTTTTTTAAGAGACGTGCCGGGTTTTATTAGTATTGAAGGGGCATATTCTTTTAACCGCCCTGTGCAAATATAAACGAAACCTCTTGTTACCGCTCGAGCAACTTTACACCACCCCTCCCTACGCCTTCAACACCCTCACTGCAGAGGCCTTGAAATTTATCCAGATATTTTTGCCTTTTTCAATTTTTAAATTATGGAAAGATTCATTGCTTATTTTTACTGAAATATCAATGCCGGCATCAATGATAACTTCTGTTCCAAAGTCTAATGAATAATAGTCGCTGACTTTTCCGTAAAACTGGTTTATTGCAGATGTCTCAAGCTTGGAAGTTGACAATATAATGTCTTGTTCGGGTATTATTACAAATCCCTTTTTATAATCAACATTTCCTAAAAAATTAATGTGAAAATCACCGGATACAGTTGCTTTATTTAATCCATCCTTTGAATCCGGATTTTCAAATACAGCAGGAAAAAGATTTCTATAACCGCTAAAACGTGCAACAAACTCATTTTTAGGGTAACGGAATACTTCGTCGGGACTTCCTGTTTGCAATAAGACACCATTTTCAATTACCGCTATTTTATTGCTTAATGTAGCAGCCTCAGTGTAATCGTGGGTAACATGAATAATTGTTTTCCCGGATTTGTTTATTTTCTTTAGCAGTTGGCGTATATCACTTTTAAGCTTTATATCAAGATTAGCAAGGGGCTCATCAAGCAATAAAACATCGGGGTCTGAAGCGAGGGTTCTTGCAAGAGCTGTTCTTTGGGCTTCACCACCGGAAAGGGTTCCCGGGTAGCGATCTAACAGGTGGCTTATTTCCATATGCCCGGCAAGCTTTATTAGAAGTTTTTGCTTCTCAGCTTTTGTTAGCTTTTTATTTTTTAAAGGGTATAAAATATTCTGCGACACTTTCATATGAGGAAAAAGCGACAAATCCTGGTATACCAATCCTATCTTACGATCTTGTATGCTTTTTTTGCTTATATCCTCTCCCTTAAAAAGTATTTGTCCGTTAGAAGGCTTAATCAAGCCTGCAATAATTTCCAACAGCAATGTTTTTCCTGCGCCTGAAACGCCAAGAATGGTAAAATAATCACCATCTTCGACCTGCAAATTAATATCTTGCAGTGAAAATTGCGGAAAACTTACAGAAATATCTTTAAGCTCTAACATTAGTTTTTGAATTAGCGAGAATACGCATAACTATAAATATTGCAAGACAGATAGCTACAAAAACTGCAGCAACAGGCCTTGCATAAGCAAGCCCGAAAGAAGCAAACCTTTCCCATATAAGCACAGGTGTTACCATGGGGTGATAAGCAATAATTATTATTGCTCCAAACTCACTCAGGCCTCTTGCCCACATCATGCTGAGGCCTGAGAGTATATTTCTTTTTGCAAGTGGCAATGAAATTGTAAAAAACACTCTCCATGGTGATGCTCCCAGGTTGAGAGCAGCCTTTTCAAGTTTTTCTGGGACAGCTGCAAAGCCATCACGTGCTGCATTGATAAGGAATGGAATACTTACAAAAGCCATTGCAACAGCTATACCTGCTGTTCCGCCCACAAAGCTTATACCGGCAAACTCACCGGCCTGCCCAAGAAAACTCCCACGGCTTAGTATGCCCAAAAGAGCTATACCCGCTGCAGAATGCGGAATGACAACCGGCAAATCAACAATGCCGTTTACCAGGTTTTTTAGCGGAAAGTTTTTCCTTGCCAAAACATAAGCCAAAGGAATTGCTGCTATACCAAATATAATGGTTCCCAACATAGAGGCCCATAGAGTTAAGCGGATGCTTCGCAGTACAACATCATCGGCTAATGTTTCCTGAAATTGGGGTATGCTCGTATGTATAAATAATCCTGCAAGCGGTGCAATTATAAATAGTAATATTAAACCACTCAGAAGCAGAAACGTAATCCTTATACCCCAATTGTTCTTCACAATAGTGTAGTTTTTATTTCTATTAGCATATGTATTTGCCTATTATCAAATACTTAAAAGAAAGTCCACTAATCTTCTTCGTCTTCAAGGTAAAGAAACTTATCTCCGGTTTTCTCAATTATCAGCTTCAGCCACCATTCCGGATACGGAGGATGCTCAACAATCGGATATTTACCATATTGATTAGTAAGAAATTCACCGTCAACTTCTTTCTTTATATTTCCATCAAGATATTTAACCATTAGAAACCTGTAAAGATCTTCCCATCTATCAACAGTATAATTACCCATATTAACAGAGAAGCTTGTAATAAAGTCCATGGCTAATTCCGGATCTTCTTTGTATAGTTGTTTTGCAGCGGCATCAACACCGGGTACAATATCTATAAAATGTGATTCCAGTTCATTTTGAACCTCACGCACATCATCTATCATCAGGCTGTAACGCAGATAAACAAATTGTGATAATTTGTTGAATGTCCAGAATGCTGAGTTGTCAGAATATTCAATAATGCTGCCATTACCTTCTTCAAAAGTTTCAGGAACTTCTTTCATACCTGCATACATTGGTACATAAACACTAAGGTTTGCATCATCAACGCCAAACCATATTATGCCTCCGATAGTTCCCGGATAATTACGGCGTGATTGGGTAATAAATGAAAATGCAGTTTGTTGAGTTGCTGTTGTGCGTTCATGAAAATATGTTTTGCCGTCAACTTCCCATGTTAGTGGCCTCCAGCGATATGGCAAGCCCCATGGACCTGCACCTACATCTTCTGACATGTCATAATCAGTACCTTGCAAATAATCTCTTTTGAAATCTATCAGGTCTTGTACTGATAATTTTCTGTCGGGTTTTATGTAAAGAGGCATGCGGTTTTCTTTATCAAAACCCATTGCATACTCTTCGTATTGGTCCATATCACTACTTACCTTTTTGAAAGCACTCCAAACGCGCGCTTCACAAAAACGTGCAGCACCAAAATCAAGTGGAGCATAAACGTCAGAAAAACTAAAGTCTTTGTCTTTTCCATCATAGTAACCTTTATTGCGGGCAAACTCAATAACATCATGAGCGTAAATTGCACGTACTTTCGGGTCATGTAATCTGTCAAATTCCCTGCAGCTAATAGCTTCACTGCCTTTTTGAGGGAAAGTTGTTATTCTTGCATGGTTTGCATGAGCTGATATATAACCGTCAGGAATCCTTTGTGCAACCCAGGCTGCACCTTTGTCTGCATTGTATAACTCGCCGGTTTCAGGATCTTTTTTCATGTTTGTCCCTTTTCCTACTATCTCCATTATCCAAACTTCATAAGGATCAGCAATTGAGAAAGATTCACCCATTCCATAATAACCATACTCTTCAACAAGTTCGGCAATTATGCGAATAGCATCTCTTGCAGTTGCGGCTCTTTGTAAAGTTATAAACATCAGACTACCATAGTCTATCATGCCGGTACTGTCATTTAACTCTTTTCTTCCGCCAAAAGTTGTTTCACCCATAGCAACCTGCATCTCATTTATGTAACCTACTACATTGTATGTTTTATCAGGATGCGGGATTTTTGCCAGAGGCTTGTGACTGCCACGGTAATATGCCTGGTAATATGAATCCTCAGCCCTCGGGCCACCGGGGAAAAAGTACAATTCACCATACCGGATGTGAGAATCCGCAGCATAACTTATCATGCTAGAACCATCTACAGATGCTCCCGGTGTAACCAGGTAGCTTGTACAGGATAAGCCGGTAATAATGCCGGTGAATAAAAATAACAGAGGTAAAGATAATTTCAATAATTTCATTTTGATTATGTTTTGGTTAATAATTTCATATTGATAAGCAAAGATATAGTTTTATATTTTTTTAAAGTTGAAAATTGAATCTTTGAAATGTTAAGCTTTAATAAATAACAAAATTGTTTTCATTAACAAAAATCAATTAGTAATTTTACACATTTATTAATATACAAATTTCTAAATCCTATTATTTTGAGTTATTTTAAACACTTCTTTTTAGTATTTGCATTTTATGCTTTCATTGCAAATTCTAACAGTCAAACAACAAATCAAAAAGCACTTGAACTACTGGAAGAACACAAAGAGGTTTATTTAAGTATTGATGCAGAAGATTTAAACAAAGAGCTTCATCTGCAGCTATCTCTTGATTATATTGAAGGCCCGCGTGCTTATGTATATGCTAACCATGAAGCATTTGAATTGCTTAACAGCCTTGGCGTTGAATACACCCTTGAGCGCAGTCCCGGTGATGTTGATTTTGAAGTTAATATGAAGTCATGGG
>JAWOBS010000346.1:0-2705 GCA_046484145.1 Bacteroidales bacterium | reverse complement strand
AAAAGAAATTGTTTATTTCCTTTGCAAATATAGAGGATTTATCTAAACATGCAAGTTAAATTTGCGAAAACTACTGGTTTTGTTGATAAATTTAAGATATTGTTGATAACCGGCTTTTGTATCTGCCTGAAATTCAAACTAATAACAAGTGGCCTTAATTTTTAAAAAAATTCATTTTTTTCACGCCTCTTATGTATTCAGGGGCGCTTAATGCCCTTTTTCCGGGTTCTTGAATTAGTAAAACCTTAATAAAACCATCAATAACTGCAATTTTTATTTCATTTTCACCATCTGAAATAACACTTCCCGGCTTAAAACTATGATTCTCCTTTATACATTCAACTTTAAATATTTTATAATTCACCGGCCCCAAAGCATCATTAATATTAAGTTCGGCATATGCTCCCGGGTAGGGGCTTAATCCGTGTATGAAATTTGCTACTTTTTCGCAAGTATTCTCCCATTGTATTTTACAATCTTCTTTAAATATTTTGGGCGCAGGCTTTGTTTCAGGCAAATCTGATTCCAGTTTTTCCTGTGGAATAGGTTCAGCCTCGCCTGTTTCAATCATTTTTATGGTATCTACAACTATCTTAGCTCCTGTTATCATTAATTTGTCATGCAGGGAACCGGCAGTTTCATATTTTCCTATTTCGACTTTCTCTTTTAATAGTATATTTCCTTTATCAATTTCGTCATTGATAAAAAAAGTTGTTACTCCGGTATTTTCATACCCATAAATTACAGCCCAATTAATTGGTGCTGCACCTCTTAAGTCAGGTAACAGGGATGCATGCATATTAAAAGTTCCTAAGGGCGGTAAACTCCAAACTTCATTTGGTACTTTTCTAAAGGCAACTATAACCTGCAAATCAGGATTCAGTTCTTTTAGTGAGGCAATGAAACCAATATCTTTAAGGTTTGCAGGCTGTAAAATATTCAGATTTCTTTCCATGGCTGCTTTCTTAACAGCAGACTCTTTTACTTTTCGCCCTCTACCGGCAGGTTTGTCGGGTGTAGTTACAACTCCCACAACATTATAACCGGCATCCAAAATTGCCTCCAGGGAAGCAACGGCAATTTCCGGAGTTCCCATAAAAACAATTCTGAGATCTTTTGTAGATTTCGTCATTGATAAAAAGTTTAAGAAATTAATTGCCTAGCAAAAAAGCATATTATACAGGTATGTAATTACCGGGAGTTATTAGCATTATTCAATGCAACCATTTTTATTGCGGTAACAGCAGCTTCATCGCCTTTGTTTCCATGTTTTCCTCCGGATCTTTCTTTAGCTTGCTGAAAATTATCTGTAGTCAAAACTCCAAAAACAACAGGTTTTTGATATTCGAGTGCTACCTGCATTATGCCGGCTGAAACTGCCTGTGATATAAACTCAAAGTGCCTTGTTTCACCCTGTATTACACATCCTATGCATATAACAGCATCTATATTTTTGTTGTCTCTTAGAACATATTGGGCAGCCATTGGAAGTTCATAACTGCCGGGAACAGGAATGACTGAAAGGTTTTCTTCTTTTAAACCATGCTTAATCAGAGAACCCTTTGCTCCTTCAACAAGTGCTTTGGTAACTTCCTCGTTCCATTCAGCAAAAACAATAGCAATTTTCATTGCACTTGCATCAGGAACTTCTTCTATATTATAATCAGATAAATTCTTCTTTTTTGACATTTACCTTTAATTATTTATTATAGCCTTTCACTCTACCTATGTGCACATCAATATTTTTGGCTTCAGCAGCATCGTTATATTCTGTTTTTATTTTTTCAAAATATGCTAATGCGTCATCATACAATTCCATATGTTCGGCTAACTGGCCGGCTTTTAGCAAAAACATTGGGCTGGTAAGCATATTCGGTTTAAATTCAGCCGCCTCTTTATAAAAATTCAGTGCTTTTTCTTTATTATCCATCTCCAGGTATGCATCTCCCATTGCACCGTATGCAAATGAACCTAGCATCTGATCGCGCTTCTTAAATTCCTCAAGATATTCAATAGCATTTTCAAATTCACCTAAATTCAGATAACAAATTCCACTATAATAATTCGCCAAATTTGCAGTTTTTGTTATACCATAATCATCAATAATATCCAAAAAACCTAAATGTTCTTCATTTCCTTCTAAGGCTAATTCAAACTCACCTTCTTCGAAAAACTTTTCTGCCATAAACATTTCTTCTGCAGCATTAACCTCTTTTGGCTCTAATATAAAACGGTTATAACCTATATAGCCACCTATAAGTAATACAATAATTGCAATAACCCAAATAAGCATATTTTGGTTTCTCTCGATAAATTTTTCTGATTTACCAAGTGCTTCTTCAACTGCAATAATATTCTTTTCGCTTTTTGTTGTGTTTTTCCCTTTTGCCATAATAATTATAAATATATGTTATTTTGGCTGCAAAAATAATCTAAATTTTTACGTGATAAAAAGATTTAGAGCTTTTTTTTCTAATCATTAATTATTTATCATTATTGTCCGGTAAATCGAAAATAACGAGCTAGTTTTAAAACGAGATTCCTCACTCCACTTCGTTACGTTCGGAATGACAAGCACTTATGTTGGAAGAGGATGGGGTTGGTGGCGGCTTTGCCGCCACCAACCCCATCCTGATAAAAACCCATGGATGTCCTGTCATTTCGACCGAAGGGAGAAATCTCGTAATCTTTACCGGACAACAAAG
>JAWOBS010000286.1:0-12274 GCA_046484145.1 Bacteroidales bacterium | reverse complement strand
GTTATGTGGTCACTTTGTATAGAAGAACATTTTTATATCCTGTGGGGAGTTGCACTCTATTTTATCTCTGTTAAAAAAATCCCACATCTTATTATATCAAGTATAATTATAGCAAATATTGCCAGGGCAGTTTATACTTATTTAGGAATAGGCCATATTGATTTATTAACTCATATAGATTATTTTGCTTTTGGTGCAATACCGGCATATTTTTTAATGCATAAGCAGGTTTACTTAACTTATGTGGAAAGAATCCCTGTGCATTTAAAGTATATCTTTTTAATACTAACTGTTGCGGTTGTTTTCATCTTGCCAAATAATAACCTGGCAACTATTGAGTATATATCTCCATTTATCTTAGGCCTTTTATTTTCAATTACTATACTGTTCACTCTAGGTGAAAATTCTATTCACATCAATGTCAATTTATGGTTTAGCAAATTAGGCATTTATACTTATGGATTATATTTATATCATACTATCATAATAATGTTGCTGATTCATTTGTTTAAACATATGTCATTTGTTAATTGGATAGCTTTAAGCATTTCATCATTGTTTATTACTATAGCTATTAGCATAACCTCATATCACTTATTTGAAAAGCAATTTTTAAAGCTAAAAAGACATTTTAATTAAAAATTCTACAAAACCAAAACACAGGACTCTAAGCCCTCTGCGAAATCCGGCGCTAAGCCCCGATTGAAAGAAATCTTATGCACTTATCAAAGCTTATGTTTGTTTATAAAAGGTTTTCGGGGAAAAAAGATTAGCAATAAGCAAAACTACCCAACAAAAACCAACAGGAATTTTTTTTCTCGTGAAATACTTCATTATCTCAAGCTTACTGCAACTAATAAACAATTGATTAAACAACAAAATAACGAGGATGCCGAAAATCGTAAAGAGTAGGTGTTAATTAAAATAATAAAAAATGAGATTAAAAGGAATTGTATTTATGGTTTTGCTTTTTGTTATAAGCAATGTGAATGCTCAAAAAGTATTATTCTACGAAGGTTCAACCGGTTCTGCAGATATTTATGAAGTCACAGCCGGTGGCGGCCTGGGCTCAAAGGTTGAAATTATTGATGGCGGCTGGAAAACTACATGGACAGATATCGAATACTACAAAGCAGGCGGAAAAGAAATGCTTTTGTTTTACGAAGGATCAACCGGTTATGCCGACATGTATGAAATAGCAGCCTTTGGAGGTTTAGGAACAAAAGTAAAACAAGTAAGAGGTTCATGGAGAAAAACCTGGACTCAAATTGAGTATTACAAAGCTGGCAATCAGGATATGATGTTGTTCTATGATGGAACAGCAGGAGGCTATGCCGAAATGTATAAAATAGCACCCGATGGTGGTTTGGGAGCTAAGGTTGGCCAGACAAGTAACTGGAGAGGAACCTGGACAGATATTGAATACTACAAAGCAGGTGGACAGGATATGCTATTGTTTTATGATGGAACAGCAGGTGGATATGCAGCTATGTATAAAGTAGCAGCCGATGGAACTTTGGGCGCCAAAGTAACTGAGACAAATAACTGGCTTGCAACATGGACTGACATTGAATATTTCCGTGCCGGCGGAAAAGATATGCTGATGTTTTACGAAGGAGCTCCAAAAAATATCCCCAGAGCCAGGGGTGAATCTGCAGGGACAACAACAAAAGTTGCTATATATGAAGTATCACCCAATGGAGGCCTTGGTACGAAGGTAGCAGACATTGAAGGATGGAGAAAAACCTGGACTGATATTGAATATTACTTTTAATTTCAGTATAACCTTAATGCCATATTAATGTGCAAAGGCAAATAAAATTGCCGAATGAAATATTTAAATGCTAATAATCAGCAAGATTAAAAACACTAGATGAATGGCTTCGCAAAAGCATTAGGTAAGAGTGCGCAAATGTAAAAACCTCCCGGATTAGTTGATTACAATTCAGAAGCTTTCATACAGAGTAAAACCAAAGTGGGGCTGAGCAATTGCTCAAAGCCCCATTTTGATTTTGTTATTAATACAAATAGGCCGGGAAAAATTCCGGCAGAAACAATCAGATCAAACTCAGCGGCCTAAAGTTATTTCTCACTAAATGCAGCTTTGAGGTTTTGAAATATTCATTATTTTTGTTGTGGATTGCCCGCAAGCACTAAGCAGTTATATCGCTAAATTATTAACACATATTAAGTTAAAACACCAGGCATATGATTCATTTAGAAACAGATTTAGAAAAAATAAGCCGTATAAGTAAAAGCAAAAAGAGAGAAAATCTAAGTTTCCGGACTTTCTTAAAGGGAAAGGATAATGATAAGTTGGATGTGATTATCCAAAGGTTAAATAAGGAAATTGAAGGCCAAATTGATTGCACAAAATGTGGAAATTGCTGCATAAACTTAAGGCCTTGCCTTACCAAAAACGAAATTGACACACTCGCAAGAATTGATGATATTTCAAGTGATGTTTTCATTGAAAAATACACAGAAGAAGACAATTTTGAAAACATTAAATATTTAAAAGATACTCCATGCAAATATCTTTCTGATAAGAAATGTACAATTTATGATAACAGGCCGGAAGATTGTAGATCATTTCCACATACTCACAAATCTAGTTTTAATTCAAGAACTATGGGTATAATTGATAATTATGGAATTTGCCCAATTGTATTTAACCTACTGGAAAGATTGAAAATGGAATTAAGATTTAGATACTGAACTAAAAAAGTATAAACAACAAGATACAGCAGCATAATAATAAAGCTCAGAGAGTTGCAGCTTTACCTAAGAAAAATATTGCTAAATTTGTCATAATACCTGAAGATTGAAAACTTGCAATTCTTTAGCCATGATTACTTAAATTTATCATTAGTTGGAATTGCAAACTATAAAAAAAACAAAACTCTATATTTGAAATAAAAAAATGATAGCACTAATTGCGTATTTATTCCTTGCCTTATTTGTTTCATTCCTTTGTTCTATAATGGAATCAGTACTTCTTTCTACTCCGCATTCATTTTTGATTGTAAAACAAGAAAAAGGGCATATCTGGGCAAAATCCTTTATTGATTTGAAAGTTAATATAGATAAGCCATTATCGGCAATATTGTCTTTAAACACTGTTGCCCATACAATTGGAGCTGCCGGAGTTGGGGCACAAGCTGTTAAGGTATTTGGCGAAGCTTATTTCGGCTTGGTTTCTGCCATTTTAACAATTTTGATTTTGGTAGTAACGGAAATTATACCAAAAACAATCGGAGCCAGGTATTGGAAGAATTTGACAAAAGTGTCGTATTATGTAATAAAATCAATGATTATCATTACCTATCCTTTAGTAGTAATATCATTAATGATTACTAAAGTTTTTTCAAAACGAAAAAATGAACAAACTACCAGCAGGGAGGAAATAGCAGCTTTGGCAAGCATAGGATCAGTTGAAGGTTTGTTTACAGATAAGGAAAACAAAATCATTCAAAATATCCTTAAGCTTAGAAATGTAAAAGTAACCGAAATAATGACTCCCAGGGTAGTTATGGCAGTAGCGGATGAAGATTTATATTTGAAAGAATTTCTAAAAAATAAGGATTACTTAAAATTCTCCAGGATACCGGTATATTCAGGTAATGAGGAAAACATTACAGGATATGTATTCAGACAACAAGTATTTGAAAACCTAGCCGAAAACAAAGATCGTTTAAAGCTAAAAGAAATTAAAAGGGAGATTGTGGTTGTCCCTAATTCCGTCGTATTATTCTCCTTATGGGAAAAACTTATTGAAAAAAAGGAACATATAGCCCTTATCGTGGATGAATATGGAGGTATTGACGGAATTGTAACAATGGAAGATATAATTGAAACTCTTCTTGGGTTAGAAATTGTTGATGAAAAAGACACAATAACTGATATGCGAAAATATGCAAGAGAAAGATGGGAGAAAAGACAAGCAAAATATAATCTGATTGATAAATTAGACAATTCTACCGAATAAAAACATCAAACTTAATCTCAATTCTAACAAATACATATCGATATGACAAAAATAGGAATCATTATTTGCGCTCGCTACATAAATTGTGGCAGCGGAAAGTGCCTAAGGGCTTTAAAAGAACATGCCGGAGGTTTTGCCAGGTATCCAAAAGATGAGTTGTTGGAATTAGTCGGTTTCGCAAACTGCGGCGGATGTCCGGGCGGAAATATTGAATATGTTCCGGAAGAAATGATTAAAAACGGAGCAGAAGTAATCCACCTGGCAACAGGCCTTGTTGTTGGATATCCACCATGCCCCAGAATCAAACAATTTAAAGAATATATTGAAACTCGTTATAAAATTCCGGTGGCAATTGGAACACATCCTATTCCACTAAAATATTATACTACACATAATGAACTTTCTTCCTGGAATTCAACTTTCAGAGAAAAAATAATTGGCGATCTGCTGAATGAAAACAAAGAAACGATGGAAGCATATAATTAAAGAGTAATTCTAACTTTTTTATTACTTTAGAAGGTGATTATTATATAAAAAATCTCCCGTTAAAGAAGATTAACCGGAATTTATAAAAACTCCGGAAAATCTTTGCAGGAAAACACCATCCAAATAAAAAAAAATAATACTTTTGCGACACATTTTTGAGGAAGTTTTTGACAACTACCTCATCCTTGATTGAAATAATATTATTATATATAAATACATTAATATGAAAAATATACTTATAACTTTTTTTCTTGTGTTTTCATCCATGCTTGTGAATGCACAGAACCTGGAAGACTTAACTTATGGCACGGATAATTCATTAGAAGTAATTACCTGGAATATTCAATTTTTCCCACTTAATGACGATGTTACCATTAATTACATTTCCCAAATAATACAAGCCCTGGATGCTGATATTATAGCATTTCAAGAAGTTGCTGATGTTGCTGCTTTCTCTCAAATGATTGATGAAATTGATGGCTACGACTCGCACGTAGGCACTACAGATGATTTAATTAAACTTGCATATGTTTACAAAACCGATGTAATTCAGGCAAATAGTATTTATGAAATTTACACCGGTTCAGAATATTATCTTCCTTTTCTAAGAAGGCCTCTGGTTATGGAGTTTACCTACGATAATGAAGATTTTATTGTTATCAATAATCACTTCAAAGCTATGGGAGATGGAATCTTAGACCTTGATGACCCTAATGATGAGGAAAACAGGCGCTGGGTTGCAACAAATTTGATTAAAGAATACATTGACGACAATTTTCCTAATGACAAGGTTATTATTTTAGGTGATTTAAATGATGTAGTTACTGATGATTATGACAACAATGTTTTTCAAAGCATTTTGGATGACCCTCTGAATTATGTGTTTGCCGATTATTCAATTGCGACAGGAAGCCAGGACAATTGGTCTTATCCGAATTATCCATCACATATTGACCACATTATCATAACCAATGAACTTTTCAGCCATTTCTACACACATACTTCCGGCATTGAAACATTAAAAATTGAAGATTATTTGTCAGGTGGCTGGAATGATTACACACAAGATATCTCTGATCACAGGCCGGTAGCTATCAAATTATTTATGGACGAAAATTTAGTCTTGAAAAAAGATTTTGAAGATCAAAGCCTGACATCCGGCGGCTGGACTTCATATAATGTAACAGGAGCACAGGTTTGGACAGTGCCCGACACACAATACGGCCACAATAATTCTTATTGTGCATTCATCAGCGGCTATGACAACGGCTTCCTGGAAAATGAAAATTGGCTGGTTTCACCGGGCTTTTCTCCTGCTGATTACGATCATCTGCGCCTGTCATTTTGGAATACATCCGCATACACCGGCCCGGCTTTGCAGCTTTTCTATTCCAATGATTTTTCTGATAATCCTCTAACAGCTACATGGACTGAAATTGATGATGCAGTATGGCACGATGGTGCAGATAACTGGGTATGGACATATTCAGAAGTCATTGATCTTAGCAACTTACCGGGCGCTACAACTCATATCGCTTTTAAATATACTTCTACTAATCAGGAATCAGCATCATGGGAAATTGATGATATATTACTTTCTGATGCACCAAATACATGCTTTATCTCTGCCGGCGTATCACCCGCCAATAGTGGTTCCGTCACAGGCACAGGTACATTTACTTACGGCGAAACCGTTGTGCTAACAGCAAGTGCGGAAACAGATTACAGCTTTGTTAACTGGACTGAAAATGGGACAGTAGTTTCGACAAATCCTGAGTATAGTTTTGAAGCCACCTCAGATAAAAATATTGTGGCAAATTTTTCAAATCCGGTTGATGTAATTGATCTAAACAAAGATTCCGATATTTCCATATACCCAAATCCTTCTCAAGGAATAGTTGTTATCGATGGAAATAGTATTCAAAAAATTGAGATTTTTAATGTTTTAGGAAGCTTAATCAAAAGCATTAACGTCAGCTCAAACAAGACAATTCTTAATCTGGAAAACTTTGAAAAAGGTATTTACATTTTCAAAATGATTACAGATCAGGGAATTACAACATCAAAAGTTTTACTGAACTAAAAAAGAACACATCCATTTCTTTATTTTCCGGTTAAAGTCAGGTTTTCTTGAGTCATATTCCAATTATGATTTTATCCCGGGAGATCAGGTTCTTTTTTATGAAGACTTTTCACAGGACAATATCGGGGATTTTCCTGCTTTGTGGGTTAGCAATGGAAGTGGCGAGGCAAAGGAGAAAGTGAACCTATAAGCGCGAACAATTCAGCAGAGAATAAAGCTAAAAACAGAAGAGTTGAATTTATAAAGCTTTAAGCATAATTATAACAAAGTCATAATACTTTCATTGCCTAGTATAGTTTTTTTTGTAACTTGCTAATTATTAACGCTGCTAATATACTTTAGCGTTTCAATTTATGCATGTTTCTCGGTGTGCATCAAATATTTAGCCACTTAAAGCTACCAAGTATTAACAAAAAAACTTAGACTATGAGAAAAATAATATTTTTACTAAGCTTTTTGCTTGTATCTCTTTCGGGCATACAAGCACAAGAATGGATTCAAATTGGAAATAATGTTGAGGGAGAGATGTCTGGTGATCAGTTGGGTTATTCAGTTAGCCTAAGTGCTGATGGACTGATTATGGTGGTTGGAGCCCCGTATAATGATGATGCCGGCCTTAATGCCGGGCATGCAAAGGTTTACGAGAATCAATCCGGCATTTGGACACAAATAGGACAAAACATTAATGGTGAAGCAGAAGGTGATAATTTCGGAATAGCGGTAAGCATAAGTTCCGATGGTTCTGTAGTTGCTGTTGGAGCGCGAAATAATGATGGAAATGGATCAAGTGCAGGCCATGTACGAGTATATGAATACGTAAGCGGCAGCTGGACACAAATTGGGCAGGATATTGATGGAGAAGCAGCATTCGATCGCTCAGGTTCCTCAATTAGTTTAAGTTCCGATGGCTCTGTAATAGCAATTGGAGCATATGGAAATGACGGGGTTGATATCGATGCCGGTCATGTAAGAGTCTATGAGAACCTATCCGGTACCTGGACGCAAATTGGGCAGGACATTGATGGAGAAGCAACAAATGATAATTTTGGAGAGAGTGTAAGCTTAAGTTCTGATGGTTCTGTGGTTGCTATCGGAGGATCATATAATGACAACAGCTTTCTGGATGCAGGACATGTAGAAGTTTATGAGAATCAATCAGGCATTTGGACGCAAGTTGGGCAGGATATTGAAGGAACGGCAGAAGAAGACTATTTTGGTGCATCAGTAAGTTTAAGTTCCGACGGCTCTATTCTTGCAGCCGGGGCTATAGGAAAAAACAATTTCTCTGGTTCTGTGCGAGTATATGAGAATCAATCAGGTACCTGGACTCAAATAGGGCAAGATATTGATGGTGAAGGAGACTACTCTGAATTTGGTGGATCCGTATGTTTAAGTTCCGATGGCTCATTAGTCGCTAACGGAGCACCATATTATGACAGCAAACGCTCTGATGCTGGCCTTGTCAGTGTTTATGAAAATCAATCAGGTACCTGGACTCAAATAGGGCAAACTATTCACGGAGCCGCAGCAGGAGATGAGTTTGGTGCCTCAGTTAGTTTAAGTTCCGATGGTGAAATTCTTGCAGCCGGATCTCCCCTTAGCGATAGTAACGAATCTAACGTTGGTCATGCTGGTGTTTTCGAATTATATAATCCTATAACAATAATTAACCAGCCGGAAGACCGGCAAAATATCTGCCCGGATAGCAATGTGTCATTTACAGTAACAGGAGAAAATATTGAATCCTATCAATGGCAAGTAGACGAGGGAGGTGGTTTTATTGATATTGCCAATGGAGCTGTTTACAGTAATGCAAATACTGCAACATTAGATATTTCTGGAGTAACCATAGGCATGAACAATCATCAATATCGCTGTGTTTTAACAAATCCGGTTGACAATGTAACAAGCGATGTAGCTTTGTTAACAACTGACTTTACAATTCCGGAAATAACTTGTGTTGGCAATCAGGAATTTAACGCCGATGATACACATTTTTATACTGTGCAAGGTGCTGAACTTGACCCAACAGCAACTTTCGATAACTGTGAAGTGGAAAGCCTTATAAATGATTTTAACAACTCTTCTTCTCTTGCTGATGCACAAATACCTGAAGGAACAACCACTATAATCTGGACAATAACAGACAATTCGGGCAATGAAAACACATGTAGTTTTGATGTTGAGGTAAGTCCTTATGTAGGAGTCGAAGATTTCTCCGAAAATGAAATAAGTGTTTATCCCAGTCCTTTTTCCAATCAATTAACAATTGACCCTGAAGGATATAATGGTGAAATAAGTTTTGAGATATTTAATGCCTTAGGCCAACTCATCCTGAAAGATGGAATGATTGAAAAAACAACCATACAGACAAGCAACTTTCGTCAGGGTATATATTTAATCAAACTTAAAAAAGGAGATACTTTTGAAATTAAGAAAATTATAAAAGAATAGTGCACAAGTCCCCGGAATAGTTTTACACATAGCTTTAAAAAACAGCGAGACAAAAAAATTGCACTACTGGGTATAAAAACCGCCTGATAAAGTCAAGTTTTACACACACTTATTGTACTTATTACGGCTGTTACATTGAAGAACTTTCAATATCCATGTCAGGCATGGCTCCTAAAGAAACTTTAGTTCTTGTTAAGGGATATTTGTGAAAGGCCTTAGTTGAGCATTCCGAAGTTTTTCAGTTCATAAAAGTTGCATTTGGTACTTGAACTTTCAATGTTATTTAACATTTTGAATATTCCCTTTTGTGTATTTAATTATACTAATTTAGTATTATATTTAAAATCATTACGAAAGTTTTGAAAGCAGACACTGAATTACAGAGGGCATTATTAGAGTTCAAAAAGGAAGATATGATTTCTTTCCTGAACTCGCACCCGGAATGCTTTGATGAAGCAATAAACCTTGCCATAACGGAAAATCAACCATTTTCATGGCGCTCGGCATGGCTGCTTTGGAGCTGCATAGAGGAAAATGATGCAAGGGTCAGGCAGCATATTATGTCTATTATAAAAAGTATAAAAAACAAGAAAGATGGGCATCAGAGAGAATTGATAAAAATTCTTTCAAAAATGGAGCTAAACGAAGAAGAGGAAGGCTTTGTTTTTGACATCTGTGTGACATTATGGGAAAAAACAAGGAGTGCTCCCTCCGTAAGATATCATGCTTTGCTAATGATTCTAAAAATTGCCGACAAGCATCCTGAGTTAAAAAATGAAATTGCATTTTTGCTGCAAAACCACTACCTGGAGTCGCTTTCTCCCGGTGTAAAAAATGCAGTGGGAAGGATTGCACAGGAGGTGTTTGATGTGTAAAAAATACTTTTTGGTTTATATAGAAGCGTTTCTCAACGCTGGATCTTGCAGGCCGCTTAGAGTCCTATATATTGTAGATTTTATTTCGTTTTGTTAAAAGTATGTATTTACAGCGAATTTAAATTGGTCAATGAATATTTCTTTAAAAATCGAAATGTTATTTTGCTCATAAAATAGAAGCATTGCTTTCTTGTATTCCACAGAATCAACCGTTCTAAACGAAATTGGACAATACTTATAATTCATTAAAACCGCATTACTTACAATTCTGGCGGTTCTTTTGTTTCCGTCCACAAATGGTTGAATATATGAGGTTAACACTAATAAAAGCAAAGCCTTTTCAAAAACGCTTTCTTTGCTGTTTACTAATTCGCACATGTTCGAAAGGGCTTCCATAATTTGGAACTTATTATCCAACGGTCGATAATTTGTTCCCGAAATACCTACTCTTCTCCTTCTGATGTTTGTATCGACTTCGAGTTCTTTCATCAATAAACTGTGAATATCTTCAATTTTTGAAACGGATAACGGAATCAAATAGTCAGGGTTTTCAATTATAAAATCAATGGCATCTTTGTGGTTTAAAAGCATTGTTGCTTCTTCCCTTGTTTTTCCTGCTGCAGTTTCTTTTTCTTTAAGAAGTCTCTCGGTTTCTAACAGAGAATATGTATTTCCTTCGATTTGAGACGATTTCCAGCTTAAATCAATTGCTAATCGTTCTAATTCTTTTTTGAATTCTATTTCAGATAATTGAGAGATATTCTTTTCAAATTGCTTTTGTAGTAAATTTAACTGCTCTAATTCGTTGGTTGTAAATACACTACATGCTTTAAGGGTCTCAGGTATTAGTTGTAAGTTAAATGTTTCCTTAATCTCTCTTTCGTCAATTTCTTTCTCGTAATAGTTTTCAATATTAACAGGGCATAAAATTTCATAGGTAGGTGAAATCAAATATTTTGTTGATTTTCCCTGACCTCTTTTTGTTAAAAGATTTTCTTCAATCAATTTTGAAAGCATTCTCTTAACGGTGGCATAGCTAACCGAATCTGATACACTTTCGTAAATCTCTCTTGAAGAAGCTGCTTGGTTCTTTTTTATGATCTCAATTATTTCTAATTCTCTTTTATCAATCATAGAGTTGTGTTTTTAAGCTCACAAATATAGTTATTCAAGCTCAAATAATCATAATTATGAGCTGTATGTTTTTTTTAAATGAGCTACAACAACAAAATATATTCACCCAAAGCATAAATTCAATAAAATAAATGCAGTTTGATGTTTAATTTCTGCACCTTCGTAATTTTCTACGCTCTCTGGGAAATGGGAAAAGTAAAAATCCCCGATGTATGTTATGCTTTAGATATTCGTTTTACTGACACGGTGGGGATGTTTAGGCAGTTGGGTGAGGGTTTTTAGGAAGTAATAGTTATTGCTTCTTCACATAAAAACACACCCCTCCACTTTAAACCCCCTCAAAAAACATAATCCAAACCCGGAATATTTTAAAAAATCCTGTATTTTTGAAATCCAAAATTTATTAAGCAAATTTGCTTTGTTCAGGTTATAGCCTGTTTTATTCAATAATGAATGAAAAATAAACTTACAATGAAAAATAAAAATACAATCACAATCCTGGTGGTTTTAATATGTTTGATTGCATCTTTGGCTGCCGGCTTTGGAATTTTTTCTGATTATGGCGCGGGGGCATTTGAACATGAATCAATTCGCGGGCAGGTAATTGAAATATACGGAAAAGGATTATATCAGCATATGTCTGCTGACGTTGCTATACAAGGCATTGCCCAGGATTACATTACACTCTTTTTGGCTGTTCCGCTATTATTGATTTCTTTGGTTTTCTACAGAAAAGGATTAAACAAAGCACACTTCCTGCTAGCCGGCACATTAGGCTATTTCCTGGTTACTTATTTGTTTTACACCGCAATGGGAATGTATAACATTATGTTTTTGGCTTATGTTGCTTTGCTTGGATTGTCATTTTTCGGTTTCTTTTTAAGCATGAAACAATTAAGCAGTTTGAATATTTTAAAAATATTTTCTGCAAAAACACCATATAAATTCACAGGATACTTACTTATTATCAATGCAGTTATGATAGCTTTATTATGGCTGAGCATAATAGTGCCTCCCTTAATTGACGGTACAATTTATCCATTAGAGCTAAATCACTATACTACCCTAATTGTTCAGGGCTTTGACCTGGGATTACTATTACCGGCTTGTGTAGTTTCCGGATTTTTGCTTCTTAGAAAAAATCCCGAAGGATATCTTTACTCCACTGTTTATGTGGTATTTTTATCCATTCTAATGACTTCTCTGAGTGCAAAAATTATTGCCATGGCTATTAATGATGTTAATGTAATCCCT
>JAWOBS010000258.1:0-4399 GCA_046484145.1 Bacteroidales bacterium | reverse complement strand
ATTTGCCCGCTAACAAATCCAAAACATTCAGAATTATGCTAAATGCAACATATGAAGGAGAGTACTATTTGCCGGCATTTCACGTTGAAGCTATGTATGATCCTTCTATCTATGCCGGTTCAATTGGCAGATGGGTAAAAGTAATTAAATAGTTATATTAATTAAAAATCAGTGTTAATATGCAGTATGGAGTTTGCCTGAATAGTCTTGCAGCACTTAGAGAAGAGGCTTCACACAAAAGCCAGATGGTTTCTCAGCTCCTTTTTGGAGATATTTTTGAGATAATTGATAAGCAGGATGACTGGCTAAATATAAAAATGAAATATGATGAATATTCCGGATGGGTAGCATCTAACCAGGTTGTTTTGATTAGCAGGGAAAGCTATAATGATTTTTTATATCAGCCAATAATGATTAGTGGTGATATTATACAAATTATCACTAATGAAACAACAGGCAACAGCTTCCCTATTAGTGCAGGCTGTTCTCTTTATGGCAATGATCATGAGAATCTTAATATACTGGGAGAGAAATACAAATATAATGGGAGTATTTGCAAAATAAACAAAAAACCTTCTTTAGCAGCAAGTTATGCGATTTTTTTCCTGAACTCCCCATATCTTTGGGGTGGAAGGTCATCGATGGGAATAGATTGCAGTGCCTTAGTTCAGTTGGCCTATAAAATGACAGGGATTATCATACCAAGAGATTCTTCTTTACAGGCTCATCAAGGCTCACCGGTACATCTTATTGACGAAGTTGAAGCAGGTGACTTATGTTTTTTTGATGATGACGAGGGTAATATAAACCACGTTGGTTTAATAATAGACAAGCAACATATTATCCACTCTCATGGGAAAGTAAGAATTGACCTGATTGATCATAATGGAATATTTTCAAAAGAAAAGAAAAAATACACCCATAAACTACGTTTAATAAAAAGAGTATAAGGTTATTTTATATCTTTGTAATCAATAATAACAACAAATACAGCAATATTTTTGCCTGTTGTTATTATTGATTATTTTTTTTATTTAATTATTATATGATTACATGTTGTCATTAACAACATTATAGCTTATTAATTATCAAATTTTTATGAAAAAGGCATTATTGTTTACGTTTTCAATAGTTATATCAATATTAATTTTTTGCAATTTTATTCCCTTTACTATAAAACCAGCTTCTTCTGAAAACAAACCATTCTATAATGCTGAAGTTTCTCAGCTAAGACCTTCTTGGTTCAAAACTGAATGGGTAGATTCTGTATATAATTCATTAACGCTGGAACAAAAAATTTCACAACTCCTAATGATAAGGGTTCAAACAGACCAACATGAATCATATTATAGAAAAATAGAAGAAACAGTAAAAAATTATAATATTGGTGGCCTGGCTTTTTTTAGAGGCGGCCCCGAACGTCAGCTTAAAATAACAAACCGTTTGCAACAAACAGCCCAAACACCCATGCTTATAGCTATGGATGCTGAATGGGGTTTGTCAATGAGATTAGACAGTACTGTTTCTTTTCCCCGCCAGATGACATTAGGAGCAATCAGAGGTGAACGACATATATATGAAATGGGCATGGAAATAGGATACCAGGCAAAACGCCTTGGAGTGCACATAAATTTTGCTCCTGTTATTGACGTGAACAACAACTCTGATAATCCTGTTATTAACTTCAGATCTTTTGGAGAATGCAGATATAATGTTGCAAGAAAAGGACTAGCGTATATGCAGGGCATGCAGGATGCCGGTATAATTGCCTGCGCCAAGCATTTTCCGGGTCACGGCGACACTGATACAGACTCTCACCATTCATTGCCGGTCATAAACCATCCTTATGAGGTATTAGATTCAATACACCTGTATCCATTTAAACAATTAATAAATAACGGTTTGTTATCAGTCATGGTGGCACATTTAAACATACCTGCACTTGACAATAAGGAAAACCTGCCCTCTACCCTTTCTCCTAAAATTGTTTATGATCTTCTGCAAGATAATCTGGGTTTCAAAGGCCTTGTCATAACTGATGCTTTGGATATGAGAGGTGTAAGCGACCATTATAATTCCGGAGAGCTGGAACTGGAAGCATTGAAAGCAGGCAATGACATTCTGCTTTTACCACAGGATATAGAGGCTGCTATTAAAACTATTGCAAAAGCAATAAAAACCGGTGAAATATCACAAAAATACCTTGAACAAAAAGTAAAAAAAGTATTATACTATAAGCAAGCAGTTGGCCTTAATAATTACAAACCAATAACAACCAAAAATCTATACAAGGATCTTAATAATACCCGAACTGAAGTTTTAAACAGACGCTTGGTACAATCTGCAATTACTGTGGTTAAAAATGACAAAGACATTTTACCAATCAAAAACCTTCATATAAACAGAATTGCTTCTTTATCCATTGGGGCATCAAAAGAGAATCCTTTCCAGGCAATGCTAAACAATTATGCCAATGTTACAATGTTTAGCATTCGAAAAAATGCAACGGAACAAGAAATAAGCAAAATGCTTAAAGAGCTTGAAGGCTTTGACATTGTCATAGTCTCAATACATAATAACAGCATGTATGCTGAAAAAAAATATGGAATAGGCTTCCAAACAATAGACATTATTAATAAAATTGCATGGCAGAATAATACAATATTAAACCTTTTTGCAAATCCTTATTCTCTTGAATATATAGATAAATCAACTATAGCCAATTTATCTGCAATAATGATATCTTATCAGGACGGTGTGTTATTCGAAAATGCCGCAGCACAAGCAATATTCGGAGGAGTTCCCGCCAGAGGCAGGCTACCTGTTTCAATACCCCCTTATTTTCCTGCATATTTTGGCGTTCAAACGCCCGGCCAGTTCAGGATAAAATATGGAATCCCTGAAGAAACAGGCATAAATTCAGAGAAATTGCTTCGCATTGACTCACTCGCTTTAAAAGGGATAGAAGAAAAAGCCTTCCCGGGATGCCAAATTGCTGTGTTAAAAAATGGAATTGTTATCTACAACAAATCATTTGGCTATCACACATACGAAGAGAAAAGAAGAGTAAAAAATTCAGATATTTATGATCTGGCCTCAATCACAAAAATTGCAGCAAGCACTTTAAGTATCATGAAGTTACTTGACGACGGGAAGCTGGATATTGACCAATCTATTGATCATTATTTATCTCGCTTGCAAGGCACCAATTTTGCCGGAATAGAGATAAGGGAAATACTGGCACATCAGGCTATGCTGCGTTCATGGATACCATTTTATTTAAATACATTAGAAAACAACCAGCCCAGCTCAAGTATTTATCAAAATCACTATTCTGAAGAATTTCCAATAGAAGTTGCAAGAAACCTCTTCATGCATAAGAATTTCAAGGATTCAATTTTTCACATTATACAGGAAACGCCATTATTAGAAAAAAAGAGATACGTATATAGTGATCTTGGGTTTATTATGATGGCTGAACTTATAGAAGGATTAGTTGAAGAGCCTCTTGAGACATTTGTTCAAAATAATTTCTACAGGCCACTGGGCATAAAAACTTTAGGATTTCATCCACGCAACAAATTTGATCTTGACAGGATAGTGCCAAGTGAAAACGATACTTTATTCAGAAAACAGACTTTGCAAGGCTATGTAAATGACCCTGCAGCAGCAATGCTTGGCGGTGCATCAGGCCATGCCGGCCTATTTGGAAATGCAATTGACCTGGCTATACTAATGGAGATGACTAACCGCCAGGGATATTATGGTGGTGAGCAATATGTAAAACCGGAAACTGTTAAAGAATTTACTACAGTGCAATATGCAGGTAATAAAAACCGCAGGGCATTAGGCTTTGACAAACCTTGTATAACACCCGATAACCCAAGCCCTGTCTGCGAAAGCGCATCCCCTGAAAGCTATGGACATAGTGGTTTTACAGGTACTTTTACCTGGGTTGACCCCGCAGAAAAATTAGTTTATGTCTTTGTTTCTAACAGAACCTTCCCTGATCAAAACAACTGGAAAATAAATGAAATGGATATCCGCAGTAATATTCATCAGGCAATTTATGACGCTATTTATGCCTCACGTTATTTCGACACAACCCTGGGTTTATCTGAGCTGTCAAAAGATGATTAAAATAAATGTAATTATCCAAATTCTTAGCAGGCAATACTAAATAATCATTGTAAATATTGCTTTTCTAATTATACCCATTAATACTTGCAAAAAGAGTTTTAAATTATTATTTTCGTAGTTAATCATAATTTAAATCAGTTATGGTGAATAATTTATATTGTACTGCAGCAAGTCACTATCCCCGCTGAGCGCAACATCTGGCAATTAAAAAACAGAAATAATCAAAAGGCAGACTTATTTTTAAATCCTACAACATAAA
>JAWOBS010000243.1:0-3407 GCA_046484145.1 Bacteroidales bacterium | reverse complement strand
CATCAAGTGTTAAATCCCAGAATCGGTCAACGGTATCAATCTTAAGCGCTTCATCGGGTGAATGTGCGCCTTTAATAGTTGGCCCGTATGAAATCATATCCATTTCCGGGTATTTCTCTCCTATTAGTCCGCATTCAAGTCCGGCATGTATAGCAAGTACTTTGGGTTTCTCATCAAAAAGCTTTGTAAAGGATTGCTCTGTAACTTTCAGTATTTCGGAGTCCATATTTGGTTTCCAGCCCGGGTAGCCGTTGCCATGCTTCACTTTTGCTCCTGCAAGGTAGAACACGCTGGCAAACATATCAGCAATATCTCTTTTACCCGATTCTGAGCTGCTTCTTTGGCTCGAGGCAATTACAATTTCGCTATCTATCATTTTAACAGATGCCAGATTAGTGGATGTTTCTACCAGACCAGGTATTTCGGGTGACATCGTTATCACACCGTGAGGACAGGCATATAGAGCATTAAGCAGCTTTCTCTGAACTTCATAATTAATAAAATTTGCAGGCATTTCAGCTTCCTTAACAACTATCTCAAGGCCGGGCTCATTTGTCTTAAATTCAAATTTTATTTCATTTATTAACTTAGCGGCCAACTCTTTAAAAGAACCGGAAAAACGCTTAGGGACAGCCACAGTAGCTGATGCTTCCCTGGCAATTGCATTCCTGAGGTTACCGCCATCAATCTTTGACAATTTGATTTCATACATCTTATCACAGTTCCAAACAATCCTGTTTAGTATTTTAATAGCATTTCCCCTGCCTTTATGGATATCATCACCTGAATGGCCACCCTTTAAACCTTTAACAATTATCTCAAAAGGATCATAATCTGCTTCAGCTTCGGTTTTCTCATAAGAGAAGGTAGCCATAGTGTCCATCCCACCGGCACAACCAATAAACAATTCTCCATCATCTTCCGAGTCAAGGTTTAATAAAATACGTCCTTCCAGGAAATCTTTCTCAAGCGCAAATGCCCCTGTTAAGCCTGTTTCTTCATCAACAGTAAACAAGCATTCAATCGGGCCATGCTCAATATCTTCAGACTCGAGGATAGCAAGTTGAACAGCGATTCCAATACCATCATCGGCACCTAAAGTAGTGCCTGTAGCTTTTACCCATCCATCTTCAATGCGCGGAATGATAGGGTCTTTGGTAAAATCATGATCTACATCGGAATTTTTTTCACAAACCATATCAATATGGCTTTGTAATATTACCGGCTTTTTGTTTTCATATCCGGGATAAGCCTTCTTGCTTATAATAATATTACCTGTTCTATCCTGTTTGGATTCAAGATTATTCTTTTTGGCAAAATCAAGCAAATATGCTGCAATCTTTTCCTCATTCTTTGATGGCCTGGGGATGGTCAATATCTCTTCAAATATCTCCCAAACTCTTTTTGGCTCTAAATGACTTAATATTTCTCCCATAATAATTATCCTTTCTTTCTTGTTTAAAACTAAATGTTATAAAATATAACAGAAATATGCTTATTTTTTTAATTAAATAATCAACTAACAAAGTTACATTTTTTTGCTTAACGATTAAGAAGGATAAAAAAAATCGCAAAAATTCAATTCAATTTATTTACTTTGCAGTTCTAACTCAAAAAACATAAAAAGATGGATAATTCATTGATATTTTTGATTGTTGCAGCGGTAATTGTATTGTTTGTTATTGTTGCTTACAACCGATTAGTAAGGCTGCGCAATGATGCAAAAAAAGCCTTTGCCACGATTGATGCAATGGCAAAAAAACGTTATGACCTTATTCCAAACCTGGTTGCAACTGTACAGAAGTATATGGAGCATGAGAGGGCAACATTAACAGAAATCACAGAGCTCAGGGCAAAAGCAATGTCAGGTGATTTGAGCGATAATGAGAAAGTTGATTTGAACAACAAGATTAACCGTGCAATGGGCAACATCATGGTTGCTGTTGAGAATTATCCGGATTTAAAAGCTAACCAAAATTTCATGCAACTTCAGGGCTCACTAAATGAGGTTGAGGAACAACTCTCTGCAGCACGTAGAGCTTATAATGCAGCTGTTACGGAATATAACAATGCTGTGCAAATGTTTCCTTCTAATGTTTTTGCTACAATATTCGGATTTAAATCTAAGCTTCTGTTCGAAATAACTGAAAAAGAGAGGCAAAATGTTGATGTAAAGTCGCTTTTTAACAGCTAAGATGCAGCCAGAATTTTTATTAGAGGCTGTATAAAGTATTTCCCAGAAACTACTTTATACAAGGATAAAAATATAATTCCCTAAAACAAAGCAGATGAGAACACTTGATGAGTTTTCGGATTTTTTCAAAAACACCATGATGAAAGACCTGGTAAACTTAGAATCCAGGCGTAAAAAAATAGTAAAGTTCAGCTTACTAAGCACATTAATTGCGGTGGGAGGAATTCTAATTACTATAGCAACATCAATCCTGATTTGCAGTTCTGATGATTGTTATTTGTATTATAATATCATTGGTTCTGTATTATTTATTGTTGTAGGAATAATTTTTTACTTTGTAAAAGGAAGAGATAAAACATTTTATACAGATTTCAAAAAGCAAGTTGTAAACTCCATTGTCACCTTTGTAAGTCCTGAGCTTACTTATAATGCAAAAAACTTCATTGGGCTTGATACTTTCGAACGTTCCAGGATCTTTTTAACAAGAGCTGACAGGTACAGAGGAGACGACATGGTTGAAGGTAAAATAGACAAAACCCAGATATGGTTTTCTGAAGTCCATGCAGAGTACAAACAAACCACAACTGACAGTAAAGGAAGGACAAAAACTACATGGCACAGAATTTTTAAGGGCTTATTTTTTGTAGCAGATTTCAACAAGCACTTCTCTACATCAACAGTAGTATTGCCAAACAGATTAGGCCGGGGCAGTTTTGCCCGTTTCTTTCAAAAGCTAAACCTTGCAAGAAAAGAAAAGCTTGTTAACCTCGAAGATCCTGATTTTAATAAGTTCTTTGTTGTTTACGGGGAAGACCAGATAGAAGCAAGGTATGTACTTTCAACTTCACTTATGAAAAGAATTACTGAATTTAAAAAGAAGCATAAAAATTCATTATACATATCTTTTGTAAACTCATTTCTGTATATAGCTGTTAGTTATAAAAGGAACCTTTTTGAACCTTCTTATTTTAAAAAGTTAACAAGGCTGAACATTGTCAAGGAATATTTTGAAGATATTCAATTAGCAGTGGGAATAGTTGAGGAGCTCAACCTAAACAACAGAATTTGGACTAAGCAATAATTTTTAGTGCTTTATGGGGTCAAATCCTTTTCCAAAAACACCCATAACATTAGCAACTGTTATAAATGCTTCCGGGTCAACTTCTTTTATTGTCCTGTAAACAGCAGAAGTTTCATATCGCCTTACAACAAC
>JAWOBS010000154.1:0-3573 GCA_046484145.1 Bacteroidales bacterium | reverse complement strand
TTGATGCCGATAGTAAAAATCAGTGATTATCTGTCCAATCAGTGTCATCAGTGTGCTATTTGAAATAAAAAGAAAATCTGCTTTGTATTTTTGCATATTCGCAAATTTAATACAAATAAATTAAAAAAACACATATATCTGGAAAAATATAATACAAAATATCAAAAAACCAATTTGGCCTGTCTGGTATTTTTCTAAAAAATGGATGTGATGTTTATAAAAAAGGAAATATGAAAACACCTTTTAAAAGGAATCTCTGTCTATTTCTCTTTTCGTATCTTTTTGCTTCAAACTATCTCTTTTGTCGTAGAGTTTTTTACCTTTTGCCAGGGCAATCTCAATCTTTGCTAATCCCTTATCATTAATAAACAGGAAAGTAGGTACTAAAGTGAGGCCTTTTTCATCAAGCTTGGTTTTTAATTTCTTCAACTCCTTTTTTGTTAGCAATAACTTCCGGTCTCTTTTTGGGTCGTGATTGTTATAGGTACCGTACTCATATTCAGCAATATGCATGTTTTTAACATAAAGCTCATCATTGTAAAAACTGCAATAAGCTTCAGCAATACTTACTTTTCCACGCCTTATGGATTTTATCTCTGTCCCTGTAAGCACTATGCCGGCAACAAACCTCTCAAGCAAATAATACTCAAAAGATGCCTTTTTGTTCTTTATGTTAATTTTGTTTGTCATGTCTTAGAATTCTTTTGCAAAATTAACAAAAGCGGGCTAAAGTTTCCTACTTACAAACATAAATACACTAAATTTGTGTTTTAAAGATAGAATAGCGATGATTTTATGGGTAAAGAATAATATCCACAGAGTAGTTAATAGTTTGCAAACTTTGTGCGCTTCTGTTTATAGATTTTGCGGCCTTCGCGTGAGACTTTTATATTAGCGCATCAAATAAAGAAATACTTTTAAAGATAAAAACTAAAATTATGGACAAACAAATTTCTTCTATTATTGAGAAAGCGTGGAACGACCGCGAATTATTAAAGCAACGGGAAGTCAGAGAAGCAATTAATGAAGTTATAGAAGAACTTGATAAGGGTAAAATAAGGGTAGCTGAGCCCGGTCCTGACGGATGGATAGTTAATGAATGGATAAAAAAGGCTGTAATACTTTATTTCCCAATCAGGCAAATGGAAGTTATTGAAACCGGCCCTTTTGAATTTCATGATAAAATTCCATTAAAAAAAGGTTATAAGGAAATGGGAGTCAGGGTAGTGCCTCACGCTATTGCCCGCCACGGGTCTTATTTGGCAAAAGGCGTTATTATGATGCCAAGCTATGTTAATATTGGTGCTTATGTTGACGAAGGCTCCATGGTTGACACCTGGGCTACCGTCGGAAGTTGTGCCCAAATCGGGAAAGGCGTCCATCTTAGCGGAGGCGTTGGCATTGGCGGTGTGTTGGAACCTGTGCAGGCAGCTCCCGTGATTATCGAAGATAATTGTTTCATTGGTTCTAGGTGCATTGTAGTGGAAGGTATTCATATTAAAAAGGAAGCAGTGCTCGGTGCTAATGTTGTAATTACCTCATCAACGAAAATACTTGATGTGACAGGTGATCATCTTTTTGAACATAAAGGAGTAATCCCGGAACGCTCAGTGGTTATTCCCGGGACAATGCCTAAGTCATTTCCTGCCGGCGACTTTCAAGTGCCTTGTGCTCTTATTATCGGCAAAAGAAAAGAATCAACAAACCTTAAAACCTCTCTTAATGACGCACTTAGAGAATTTAGCGTGTCAGTTTGATAAAGAATGATATGGAAAATAAAAACCTTGTAATACTTACTTGCAAAAATCGCTTTTTCGGGCAGACCAGGAAACCGTGGACAAGCTTAAAAACTGATGTATTATTCGATGTGTTAAGCAATAATGGTTTTAATGTTGAAATGTATGATTTTCATGAGGTTTTTAATAAGAATATTTCAATTAAGGATAAAACAATATTCTATTCTTTCTCGCAAAAGAATTATTACAGGCAATATATAAATGATATTATTTATCATTTGTCAAAGTCAAACAGGATAATACCATCCTACGATTTATTAAAATGCCATGAAAACAAAGGTTACCAGGAGATTTTCAAAAGGGAAATCGGCCTTAACAGCTTAAATGCAATGTATTTCACCTCTCTTGATGAGGTTGATTTTTCTTCGCTTTCTTACCCTGTTGTGCTGAAAACTACTGAAGGGACCAACAGCAAAGGCGTATTTTTAATAAAACAGGAATCGGATTTTAATAAAATTAAGCATAAGCTGGAAAGTAAAATTAGCTTTGGGAAAAAGCTGGATCTTTTTAGAAGGAAATACTTCAGAAAGAAAAAGTTTGAAGAGTATCCGGAATTCTCTGACAGGCAGGATTATATAGAATATAAAGAATACATCAGGCAAGAGAAAAATTTCATTATACAGGATTTTGTAGCCGGATTGGATTTTGATTACAGGGTACTTATAGCTCATAACAGGTATTACGTTATGCGCAGGGATGTTAAAAAAGGAGATTTCAGAGCCAGTGGTTCTAAATTATTTAAGTTTAGCAAAAACTTTGATAAAGAACTTTTGAATTATTCAAAATCAGTATATGAGAAATTTGATATTCCCTTTTTATCTATTGATGTTTTGTATAATGGCTCTGAATATTACCTGGGAGAATACCAGGCCTTGCATTTTGGCATGAGTGCAATGGCAAAGTCAGAAGGGTTTTTTGTATTTGACAACAATTCTGCAGACTGGCAATTTAAAACTGAGAAACCTGAATTGGAAAAGGTTTTTGCAAATACCTTAACAGCGTATTTGGAAAAATCCTGATTATAAATAATTTGTACTTGAGTATATTGGAACTCGCAAAGTACAGAAATAACTACTGGTAGTTTATGCGTATATTATTTGTGCATTCAATAGGAAAAAGAAAGTATGGAGGAGGAGAGAGGTGGGTTATTAATGCTGCATCCGGCTTAAAAGCCCGGGGGCACGATGTTGTTGTTGCAGGTAAGAAAAACTCTGTGCTTTTAAAGGAAGCTCAAAAAAGGAATGTAAAAACTTATAATATCAATATAACCAGCGATATAAATATTTTGCAGGCTTTCAGGCTGTCACGTTTTATAAAGAAACAAAAAACAGATGCCGTAATTTGCAAAGGAAGGGAGCTTGCAGTTACCGGGCTTGCGGTAAAATGGGGAGGCAAGCCTGTATTAATAAGGCGCAGCGGTTCTCCGCCACCTCCTAAAAGCAGAAAGCTCGCTGTACGAACTAAAGCCTTTGTTGATGGTGTAATTACAAATACCAATACTATTCGTGAGATATATTTAAATCACGGCTTTACATCCGAAAATTTCGTTAAAGTTATTTATAATGGATTGGAGTTTCATGACAAGCTTGAAGCTTTTAACTATACAGCGCATTATCCGGGACGGGTCATTGCAGTTTGTATTGGCCGGGCTGTAGGCCATAAAGGCTATTATTATTTGATAGATGCACTTTGTGAAATAAAAAATATTTATCCGCACTTGTTTGTTTATGTGCTTGGAGAAGGCAAAGACAGAAAGAGTCTGATAGAATATGCAAAA
>JAWOBS010000040.1:0-7409 GCA_046484145.1 Bacteroidales bacterium | reverse complement strand
GTTCGGAATGACAAGCACTTATGTTGGAAGAGGATGGGGTTGGTGGCGGCAAAGCCGCCACCAACCCCATCCTGATAAAAACCCATGGATGTCCTGTCATTTCGACCGAAGGGAGAAATCTCGTAATCTTTACCGGACAACAAAGATGTAAAATGATAAAGTTATCAGAATTTCAAAATATCAGAAATTATTATATCTTTGGGCATCCTTTTTTTCCAAAGACCATTAACCAGGCAACATCGTTTGTGGTTTGAAGGTTTTAGATTAAATATTTAATTTTTGGATAATTTTAGCTGCATAAATAATTACTTGTGATTTAGATGTTGTCTGGGGCTTGGTTTTTTTGTGGCATAATTTTCGCTATGATTTTTTTATTATTAAAACTAACTATGTTAAAAGCTAATAAAAAAATTCCTTTTGTTTTTTAAGTTTGTTGAAATTACAAAGAAGCTTATCTTTTAAAACTAAATAATTTAATAATGAAAAAGGCTATTCATTTTATCATCGGTTCAAAGAAACTAGTTGTAATTGTTCTTGCTGTTTTTGTTTCACTATTGACCTTGCAGTGTGAAAAAGATCCTATCAGAGGATGGACTTTTTACCTGGAACCTCCACCCTCACCAAATATTGTAAGTTTAAATTCGGTTATTAAAGATTGTGTGCCTCCCTATCCCGTTACTTTTTACCAGGAGACAGAGAATCTTTTGGGGAATGTTACTTATGAATGGGATTTTGGCGATGGTAGCACCTCGAATGATCAAAATCCAAATCATATTTATGAAGTTGAAGGTGATTATTCAGTTAGATTAATTGTTTCAAATGAAGTTGGTGCCGATACAGCTTATCTGGAAATGGAACAGTTAAACCAATCTTCTATTCCGGTTGTAGCTGATTTTAGTTATGAGCACTTTAATGAGAACAATTTTGCTCCAAATAAAATTTTGTTTGATAATCTTTCAAGTGGTGCAAATCAGTTTTACTGGTATTTTGGCGATGGTGAAGAAATTAATCATGATAATCCTGAACATGTTTACCAGGAAGAAGGCACATATTCTGTTACACTTAGAGGAACATGCACTGACGGTACCTTTGATGAGGCAACCAGGCAGGTTTTTGTTACTGAACCTCCGCAGAGAGTATTTATAGATTCAATTAATTTAATGTTGCCTTCCGGTTATAATGGAAGAAGGATATTTATCGAGATGTATCATAATACAACCTTTATTGGAAGCACCAGAAGTTATAGTATTAGCAGCTTCCCTTTTAAATTCAGACGCCCCGAAGCATTCCCCGGCGGATATTTCTTCGATTTTGTGCAGTTTTCAAGTAATGAGGTTTTTAAGTTTGTTATTTTGATTGACAACGGTGATGATCCTCCAACGTTTTTGTATGAAATTGCATTGGCGTCAATTGATATTCAAAATAAATTCTATCCAAATGTTTATTATCAGATAGAAACAGTTCCTAGTATTAATGATGTTTTTATTGATTTATATTTAAATTATTAAGAATAAAAGTATTTGTAGGTCTAATACAAAGAAGATCTTGAGTTTATTGAATTTTTAGTTGATTTAAGCGAGCATATTATATATTTGAAGTTTGCTGATTTATCAAAGTATTGATTATACATGCACACTCATAATTGACAGTTTAAAAATTGAAAACATGAAAAGAATATTTGTCCTAGCGATTTTATCAGTTTTGTTTGTTGAAACATATTCTCAAACAAGTATGAATTATTGGAACAATGCCAGGTATTTTAAAATAACCGCCGGTACAGTGACTCCCGGCCGCGATTTTAGTGATGCAACTGAAAACGGACTGTTTGCTAAAGACGGATACCAGATAGGATTTGATTATAACTATATGATCGCAATGGGTTTTGGTTTGGGTTTGAACCTTGAATTTGACCGA
The DNA here is from genome assembly GCA_046484145.1 of Bacteroidales bacterium. Classification (GTDB taxonomy): domain Bacteria; phylum Bacteroidota; class Bacteroidia; order Bacteroidales; family UBA7960; genus PWND01. The sequence continues at coordinate 5,495 of JAWOBS010000040.1, read as the reverse complement.
TTTCATTTTAATAAGGAAGCTTTTTTTGATCTTGCTGAACCGGATTATATGGAAGTAATCGGAGGATATAGTTCAACCAAATTTGGACTTAATGCCTTGTTTAATGTACCATTAGAAATTCAAAAAAATGTTTTTGCAATAAATTTCTATATTGAAGGAAATGCCGGTTTCAGAGGAATGTCAATTCCATCAATAAACTTGGAATACAATGAGATAACAAATAATTTCGTTGAGGTAAAGTATCGCCCGCGGTCTTCAACAATGGGTTATTTGGGATATAGCGGTGGATTGCAGTTGTTGTTTTATAATAGATTTGGCATTAATGTTTCTTATAATGCCATTTTACAACGCCGTAATAGTATCTATTATTCAGTTAGAAAATATGACACAGAAGGTGAGTTGTTTGAGGAGGAAAATTATTTAAATAATAATCTGGATCATACAGGCCTGCAGTTTGGTATTTTGTTTTTGTTTGGAAAAAGATGATAATTGGGTAATCCTGTCTCATCTTATTAGTTAGTTTTCCGGAAATTATAATATCTATATTTGTTTACCTTTGTTTAGGAATTTACAAAAAGTGGATTTTTAAACATAATGGCTTTATTCAGCAAGTTTTTTAAGAAAGAAAATGTCCGGCATGGCAATAATTACCAAATAATAGAATTTGGCAGGTTTTTGTCGTGCAACAAACCATATACAGTAAATAAAATATTTAACACTGCACAACAGCTTTATAAATCTGAAGATTATTTTGGAAGCTTTGAAAAATTTCTGAGTTTCCTGGAAAATCCATCACAAAAGAATATTATCAAATCTGTTGCTTCTGATATCATTGATTTTACTTTAATTCAGGGTTCGCAAAAATTGTCGGGCAGCTTTGATAAGGATGATTTTTATGTTAGTTGTACTATTGGGAAATACAAGGAGTTAAATCCCGCCTTATTTAGATATTTGCTGGCAAAAAATCACAACCTACAGTATAGTTGCTTTGCAGTGAATCACAATGAGATTATTCTTAAAGCTTATTCCAAAACTGAAGAAAGCTCTCCAGAAAAATTATTTTTTATTCTTAAAGAAATAGCACTTACCGCAGATATTGAGACTGAAGCTTTTAAAAAGGAGTTTCCTTATCTGGAAAGAAGCAATTTGGCTGAGAAAATAGAATTAGACGATGATGAATTAAAAGTAAAAATCAAATTTCTCAAAAAATGGATTACTAATTGCCTGGAAGTTACTAAGGAAAGCCCCGGCACAGATGATGTATTAAAAACTTATGCTATTCTTTCTTTATTATATAGAATTGATTTTTTACTTGTTCCTGAAGGCCGAGTGAAATTAATTGTTCAAAAATGCATTAGCTTGTTCAACCAAAGAGGTATGTCGCCGGCAAACAGGACAGATAGTATAAAAGCTTTATTACTGGAAATCACATCATTATCAAATAATGAATTGGCAGATAGTTTTTGCAGATATAAATATACTTTTGGTATTGTAGAGGCAACAAGCCATAAAGTAGTGTATGAATTTATCTTGAAGCAATTAAATCAAATTAACAGCTTTTATAGCAGAAAATACAATAATGAGCAATTAAAATTTTTTTACGAATACATTATAGGTTATGTTCTTTATTATTACGGTGTTTATCCTGCAACGAAAAAACTACTGCTGCTGATATACAGGGTGTTGTATCCTGAGTTTTTTAAAGAAATTAATGCAGGTGCCGGCTTTTTCAGCCCGGAGGATAATAAACCAGATAAAATAGCAATAGAAAGTTATATTACAAACGTAATTCAGCTGGAAAGAAAAGAGTATCCTTATTTAAGTATAGAATTGTCAAATATTGAATACAATGATAAAACTTCATTTGTAAAGACACTATTGAATGAAATTACATTTTTGAATTTTTCGCAACCCGGTTTATGAATAAGATTTTGGAAAAATATAAGGAAGCAGTTGTCCAGATAACTTCTCCATTCAGTTTTGGCAGTGGTTTTATTGTGTCAGGATGGGATCTTATCATTACAAACTATCATGTAGTGAAAGGTAATTCAGATGTTGTTATATCCGGTAAGAATTTTGCAAAAATTGCCGCCGAAGTATTGTACACCGACAGTTTACTTGATATTGCCTTTTTAAAGAAGCCTGATTATATTCAGGGTGAATTCCCGTTTTTAGCTTCAACTGATATAAAGATAGGAGAAAGGGTCTTAACTATTGGGCATCCAATGCATTTAAAATACACAGCAACCGCCGGGATTATATCAAACAATAATAGAGAGTATAATGGAATTCGATTATTCCAGATAGATGCGCCTTTAAATCCCGGAAATAGTGGAGGGCCTCTGATTAATGAAAAAGCTGAAGTGGCGGGCTTAAATACACTCACAATCAAAGATGCAGACAATATCGGCTTTTCTGTCCCATATTTCTATATAAAGGAAAGCCTGGAACTGTATAATGCCTATTTTGGTGACAGGGTTTTAAGGTGCTCTTCTTGTCGTAAAGTTCAAACAGTTAGAGATTTAAATAATGGTTATTGTAAAAATTGTGGCCATAAGTTTTTAAAAGAAGAATATAATCCTGAAAAGTATAAACCCGAAGGCATAGTTAAAAAGATTGAAGATGTAATAGCTGATTCGGGCTATAATCCTGAACTTTCCCGGTCAGGCCCTTTTTTCTGGGAAATTGACAAAGATAATTTGCCGGTAAAAATTATTTTCTTAAATAATAAACGATTACTTATTTTTGACCTTGAAGTATGCATAATCCCTGAGGATAACATTGCTGAGTTTTATGAGTTTGTTTTGCAACAAAACAATCTGCTAAAAAATCTTATTTTTAGCCTCAAAAACAATGAGATACTGTTATCCTTTATTATATTTGAAGATGATTTCAACCAAAGTTCGTGCACTTTGTTGTTAAAGCAATTGATAGAAAAGGGAAAGCATTATAAAGAATTATTATTAGAAAGGTTTATGGCCAAGCCAATTTCTTCATCACAATAGAAAATTAAACTTATTTTTATGCTTACTAAGAAAGACATTGAACAAATTGAAGCAAGAGGGTCTAATCCTGATACAGTAAGAGATCAGATAGAAATCTTCAGAAAAGGGATTGATGGTATTAAGTTGGATAGGCCTGCAATTGTGGGTGATGGTATAATAAGGCTTGATGAAAAAAGCTTGTTAGTATGGATAGAAAAATATGAAGCTAATAGCCCAAATTATACTGTTGTTAAGTTTGTTCCTGCTTCAGGGGCTGCAACCCGGATGTTTAAAGATGCCTATTCATGGCTTGATAAACTTAACAACGGTATGTTGCCCGAGAACCTGGTGGTTGAGGATTCTGAAGCTGAAAACTTTTTTACAAATATCAGGCAATTCGCATTTTGGGATGACTTAGCTAAGATATTGACTGAAAAAGGTTTAGATGCAGATCTTTGTTTTTATAAAAAGCAATATAAAGAAATTCTTGAAGCTTTGCTTAGCGAAGAAGGCCTTAATTATGCTGCTTTACCAAAGGGGTTAATTAAATTTCATCAATATCCCGGTAAAGGTGAATCAAGAACACCTGTTGAAGAACATCTTGTTGAAGGTGCGATGTATGCAAGGATGCTTGATGGAACTGTCAGAATACATTTTACAGTTTCACCGGATCATAGAGATCATTTCAGCAAGCTTACAGAAGAGCTTATTCCTTTATATGGTAAAAGATATGAAGTGGAATACGAAGTTAGCTTTTCCCTGCAGAAGTCATCAACTGATACAATAGCTGTTGATCTGGATAATAAGCCTTTTCGCGAAACTGATGGCAGCTTGCTATTTAGGCCCGGCGGGCATGGAGCTTTAATAGAAAACCTGAATGACCTGGATGGAGATTTTGTTTTTATTAAAAACATTGACAATGTAGTTCCTGATTCCTTGAAAGAGCCTACTATTATATATAAGAAAGTAATTGGTGGTTTGCTTATCGACTTCCAGAAGAAGATACATGAAATCTTGAGAAAGATTTATGAGAATGAGTTTAATAAAGAGGATTATCCTGCCGTGAGAGAATTTGTTATTGAACAGTTGAATATAGATCCGGTTTTGATTCCAAAGAAATACTCTGAAGGAATAGAGATTTTGCCAAATCTTTTGGACAGGCCTATTCGTGTGTGCGGGATGGTTAAGAATGAAGGAGAGCCCGGTGGTGGGCCATTTTGGGTGAGAAATAGTGATAATTCATGCTCTTTACAGATAATCGAAGCATCTCAGGTTCATAAAGATGACCCGAAACAAGAAAAAATATTTAAAAAAGCTACTCATTTTAATCCGGTTGATCTTGCCTGTGGAATTAAGTCATGGGATGGACAACAGTTTGACCTTAAGGAATTTATAGATAACAACACTTACTTTATAAGCAAGAAGTCAAAAAATGGGAAAGACTTAAAAGCTTTGGAACTTCCGGGTTTGTGGAATGGTGCCATGGCAAACTGGATAACAGTTTTTGTGGAAGTACCGCTTGTTACTTTTAATCCTGTTAAAACAGTAAATGATTTGCTTAGAAAAGAACACAGGTCTTAATTGATGCTATTTTTCCTGTCCTTCTAAGTGATCTATTAATTCTTCAACTTGTTTTGCTGTAATTTCTTTCGCAATTATTTTTTTGTCTTCATCCAGGAGGTAGATAATAGGTATGCTATAAATGTCATATTTGTCTCTGAACCCGCTTTGATTGGTCGGGTCATGAACGTTTATCCATTCATTAAACCCGTTCTCTTTTATATAATTCAGCCATTTTTCTCTGTCCATTTCTACATTCATAGCAAAAACTTTAAGGCCCTTCTCTTTATTGTTCTGATAAACTTCATATAATGCAGGTGAGACTTTCTTGCAATGCGAGCATTCAGAATCCCAAAAGTAAAGCGCAGTATATTTTGAGCTTACATCATGCAAGGCATAGCTTTCCTTTTCGGGTGTGTAAACTTTAATGTTTGGTGCAACGGAGCCTATTAACAGCGGCTTTAATACTTCGGTGCGCTCAGCAATTTTCTCTTTATATTCATCACTAATCCAAAAAGCATCGCCTGTTAAATAATAGTTCTCAGCCATATGTACAAATAATGCATCCATACCCATCAGTTTAGATTTTTCAGATAGATTCATTACATACCAAACTGTGTATTTAAACATTTCATCATTCGGCCTGGTTTTTTCTATCAACCTGTCTGCAGCAGAAATTATGCTGTCAGGTGTTTGTATAACCACGGAATTAAAAAAGTGATTGAGTTTTTGATGATAAACAGGAGTTCTTAGCAAGCGTTCATCTGTTAAATCAATGTTTTGCCAGTAATCCTTTAGATATTGATTATATAATGCTTGTCGATCAGGAGTACCATCGGGTTTGATTTTTTGTTCAGGTAAAGGGACATCTTTCTGGGCCTTCAGTATAGCTGTAAATAATCCTTCAGGGAAACTTTCAATATATTCAGATTTCTTATTATTAATTTGTTC
>JAWOBS010000049.1:0-14417 GCA_046484145.1 Bacteroidales bacterium | reverse complement strand
CTCTATCAACTTTATTAGAAATATTCTCGATACTATCTTTAATTGACTTAATGTTCTTTAATTTATCATTTGTAATTATTATATAGTAATCCTCTCTAATTTTATTTTTTGTTAGCTCAGGGTAGCGACCTACCTGAGAATTTCATAAATCCTTTTTTTCTATCTAATAAAATTTCAGGAGTTTCATTAGTGCCTTTTAAAAAGAAAATGTCCTGCCCCTGTTCCTGTTCATGTGTTTGCTCATGAACTTTAATATTTTCCTTCACTTGTGTGGTTGTCATCTTTATTTCCTTTTTGTTCCTAATATGTTTTTTTTATTAGTATTATAATTATAATTGTGGGAAAAATAATTATACTAATCATCTACCAATATGCAATATATTTGAATTTAATTCCTACCCTGTCTTCAAAATCTTGTCCGGCTTCAAGCATGTCATCATCATCTTCCAGGTATCGCCATTCAATAAATAACAAATCTTCTTTCCCCTTGGAAAATATTTGCCTGATAAGATCGAGTAATTCCAACAGCAGTTTTGAAGAAGAAGAATTAATATATTCAAATTGAAATATTATTTTAGTATTAATTAATTCTGAATTGGAATACTTAATCAACCAGTCCATTATAGGAGAATAAAAGTTCCTTGAATCTTCCGGCAATGATCTGCCGGAAAGCTTTATCAAACAACCATTATCATTAAGATCTAATAATACTTCCGGTGTATCTACAGAACCTTTTAGATAGAAAAAATCTAAATTAGGTGCTTCTTTAAGTTCTTTGTAAACATCTCTTCTGGCTGAAGTTTCCATTTTTTTTAGTTTAATAATAATTTTAGTAGCGTAAATGCCCTATTATCGCATATTAATTTATGTCAAAAATAATAAAACTTTGAATATAAATTACAAAAAATGCAATTTATATAGATATATAATTGATTTGATTATGTAAATAATTTAAATAATTTGTAAAGTTCTATATATCAGCATAGTGCGCTTGTCTATCAATTTTACATTTTTACCTGAAAAGAAATAAAAATATCGATTTATCAACAAATGTTGATAAATAATAGCACTTTAGCTCTTTTTTTAGTGAAGAATAAAGGTATTTACAATTTCATTATAATTGTCAAAACCTAATGTTTGTGGCACAGTGCTGTGTTCAGCGTTTTGGATTCTGTATGGAACCCCATATATTCCATTGTAATTTTTAAAAATTACTTCTCCATGGGTTTCAATATTTAAAAAACTATCATCTACGCCATGTATCCACATAAAAGGTTGCTCTACATCTTTGATTTTTTCTGCATTATCAATTTTAAGATCAGCAATATAAGAACCCGGCAGAGTTAAAAGAGAGCCATCATGCAACATTACATCAAAAGAAGCAAAAGGATTTTCAAGAATTAGACTGGATGGCTTTAAAGAAAAGCTGTTTTCTGATGCAATTTTTGTTGCCGGGGCACTGCCAAGACTAAACCCGTATGCAATAAGCCTGTCATTTGTAAGGCCTTTTGACTTAAGCCAATTTAATGCAGCCTCTGTATCAGCATACATACCTTCTTCAGTTGGAGTGCCGGAAGAAAGTCCAAAACCTCTGTAATCAAAAGTCATAACACCATATCGGTTTTTACCACCTGCATTTGCTAATAGTTTTACCCTTGGCCAGTAAAAATCCATGTGATCTTTATTACCGTGGCAATACAATATGACAGTATCTGAATCTATAGTGTTAATATCGCCAACATATAAGGCATAGATGTTAACTCCATCCTGCTCATCAGGAAGCTTTGATTCTATTTCGATTAAGTGTATCATACTATTATCAATATCATATGAATCATCTAATACAAAATCAACTTCCAGCGGATAATCATCCAATAGGTACTCCTCAATTACAGATTCATTAAATAAAAAAGAATCAAGGCGCAAGCAAGAGGATAATAATAAAGCAAGCAAAACAAATACAAGAATTACATTTTTAAGAATTGACATGTTTATATAGTTGTAAGATGAATACCTAAAAAATTATTTGTTGAACCTATAATTAAACCCCAGGTAAATACCTATTGTTCCGTAATTTCCTGTCCATTTTACATAATCAACAACAATATCCTGATTGCTAATATATGGCACAAGGTATTTTACTTCAAGGTTAATATTCCAATTATTTCTAACGAATGTATGTCCAAGCTGAGGCGACACCAACCACTTTGTCGTATTCAACTCATCATGAGCCCTGAACTTAACTAAATCAAACCAGTTAGTAGCACCGAAATAGAAGAAATTCCCTTTATCATTGTATGTTCTGTAAACATTCAAATCGACTGTTGGAAATAATTTTGGATTTCCCTCCCAGGTATCTATCATAAAATGTAATCCGGGGTTCACACTGGCTCCGAAGTAAAAATTATCTTCATCAATAATATTTTGAACAATTCCAAAATCAGTATGTATCACACCTGATAATAATGATGTTGTATGCAATCCACCATATAAAGACAACTCATTATTATAACCATATGCATAATGTAAGGAAGTCAGTGGAATCGGAATTGAGAGATCTGAAAAGTATATCATAGGCCCTCCTATGCTCAAGCCTATTTCTTTTTCCTTCTCATTTAAAGGTTTTACTATTCTTGAAGATGTGCAAGAAAAGAAAATGAAAGATGCAATAATAAAAATAAATCTGATTGTCATTTTTTACAGCATTAATTAAAAAATAAAAATAAAATTAGTATAAAAATTTTATAATTAGAGAAATATCACGAAAGCAATACAAAATTTTCATAGATAATAATATAGGTTGAAAAAATTAACAATCTAAAATGAATATAGAGCCACATTTTTATAATAAATTACCAATGTTTTCTTAATTTTGTCATAATATAAAAAGAACATTTTAATAACTAAAATTACATTTATGAAAAAGATTACATTTTTACTATTAACGATTTTTGTAGCAAGCTTTTTTGGTGCTACATCAAGTCAGGCAAACTCACCTAAAGAAGTAGCTGTGGAGGTTTCAAGCATTGAAGATCTTCGTTTAGGTGAAACTGATGGTACTGTCTATTTGCTTACAAGCGAGGCTATTTTAACTTATCAGCAATCCTTTAGAAATAAAAAATGGATACAAGATGAAACTGCCGGTATTGAGATAGATGATGATGACGGTATAATTACTACTGTGTATGAGCTTGGTGATGGTATAACAGGTATAGAGGGAACATTAAATTTTTATAATAATAATTATCAGTTTGTTCCTGTATCAGATCCCGGTGCCCCTACTTCCAGTGGAAATGAACCTACAATTGTTGAGAGAACTCTTACAGATATCACTGCAGCAGATCAAGGCAGATTGGTCGTTGTTTCAGGTTTGTTGTTTGATGCATCTCATCATGGATCAGTTTTCGAAACTGGAACAAATTATACTGTTAGCGATGCATCCGGTGATGGTGTTTTTAGAACAAATTTTTATGATGCTGATTACATTGGAGCACCAATACCTGAGCAAGAATTAAGTGTTATTGCCATTGTTCTTATGAATAATGACACTAAGCAAATTACTCCAAGATTTATTTCTGATATGGGCATCACTGATATGCACAATATCGAAACTCTTAGAAATCAAGAGGTTGATGGCGTTACTGAATACACATTAACTAATGAAGCTATTTTAACTTTCCAACAAAGTTATCGTAACCAAAAATTTATAGAAGACGAAACTGCAGGAATACTAATAGATGACAGTGATGGAATAATAACATCTGAATATGCTGTTTACGACGGGATAACCGGCATTACAGGTATACTAACATCCTACGGAAATATGCTTCAATTTGTACCTGTTGAAGATCCGGGTGCGGCTTCTTCTGTGGATAATGAGATTATACCACCGGTTTTATCATTAAACGATTTCAATGAAAATTTCATGGATTATCAGGCTCGCCTTGTATCTATTGAAAATATTGAATTCAGTGTTGAACCTGATGCCCTGTTTGATACCGGTACAATTTACGACCTGGTTGATATTGTTGATACTGAGATAACAGGCTCATTCAGGACTTCTTTTTATGATGTCGATTATATAGGGGATCTTGTACCTGTTGGGCCGGTTTTAATCACCGGTTTGCCAAACTCTACAAATGATGGTAACTTTATAACAGCCCGTGATTGGAATGATATTGAAGCTTTAAATGTGTATTCCGTTACTTTTGAAGTTATTGATGAATCATCAACTCCTATTGAAGATGCAATAATCACATTTTTAGGAGAAACTCATCCTGCAGGAACTTATTTATTTGAAGATGTACCTGTTGGAACTCATCCTTATATAGTTGAAAAAGACGGTTATTTTGTTGCAGAAGGAGATGTTGTAGTCACTGATCAAAATGTGGTTCAAGAAGTTGTCATGGTTGAAATAGATGAAAATCTTGTCACAGAATTTCCATGGACTGAAGGTTTTGATGAGAATTTAATTCCCCCAACAACCTGGCAACATTATGCATTAGGAGGAGGTGAATGGGTAACTGTAGCTCGTGATGATGGTTATGCAGCTCATCATAATTATACTGACGAAGGAAGTGTTGCGGATTCATGGTTGGTTACACCACAACTTAGCATTCCTGCAGAAGGACGCATGTTATTGAAATTTTCTGAAAATAATGCGTACATGAGTTACTACGGTTATAGTGGTGTCCATATCTCAACAGCTAGTGGCAATCCGGAAATGGGAGATTTTGTAGAAGTTTATGAATCTAGTGCGTCTATCGCTGATTATACAGAAAAATATATAGATCTTTCAGCATATGCAGGCCAGATTATTTATATCGCATTTGTATACCAGGGAGAATTTGCTCACCAATGGTGGATTGACGATGTTACTGTTGAAGAATCTCAAGTTGTTGAGGTTGGTACTTTAGCCGAATTGCGTGCTTTAGGTGAAGATATCCCTGCATTATATACAGGAAATGCAACAATAGTTGCAATGGACGGATATCGTAATCGTAAATTCCTACAGGACGAAACTGCTGCAATTATGATAGATGATGTTGATGAAATCATTACTACAGAATATGAACTTTACGATGTTATTTCTAATGTTAGTGGAGAAATAAACATATACAATGAACTTTATCAGTTTGTTCCGGATCAAAATACAGACCCGGCAACTGAAAACAACCCTGTTGAACCCGTAACCTTTTTACTAAGTGAAGTGACTCCTGATGATCAGGCCAAACTAATAAAGTTCGAAAACGTAAGTTTCGTTGATATTACTGAAGGGCAATTGTTTGAAAATGGAACAAATTATACAATCACAGACGGAGAGAATAATTTTGTACTTCGTACAGACTTTTGGAATGTCGATTACATAGATACTGAAATCCCTCATAATCAACTTAGCATTACAGGAGTAATAATTCAGTATAATGAAGATCTTCAGCTGGTGCCCAGATTTGCTGATGACATTGAAGACTACGTATCAGAATTTGTTAGTATTGTTTCAACTGATCCTGCAAATGGAGAAGAAGATGTTACTATAGATACTGATATTGTTGTAACATTTGACAGGAACGTTGTTACATCGCAAGGTTTTGGAGATATCTCAGTAGATTGCAGTGAGGGTTCTGTTGACTTTACTACAGATTTGACTGATAATATTTTGACAATAATTCCTGATGCAGATTTGAATTATAACACAGAGTATACAGTTACTATACCTGCTGATGCAGTTGCTGATACAGAAGATGAAACACTTGTAATGGAGAGTGAATATACTTTTAGTTTCACTACTGAACAGGAAACTTCAATTGATGAGATCGCATCAATAAATGTTTCCGTTTACCCAAATCCTGCTAAGGAAAGATTTACTATTGAATCTGGCGAACTTATCAATAATATCAGGATAATAAGCGTTACAGGACAAATCATAAAGAATATCGAATTGAATTCTCAACAAGCAGAGATAAATGTTAGCGATATTCTAACAGGAATATACTTAATTCAAATTGAAACAAAAGACCAAACAATAACTAAACGTATTCAGATTTTACGTTAAAATAATTCAAGGTTTATTCCATACAAAAAGAGGATGACTTTTCAGCTCATCCTCTTTTTTTTCACAGACTAAACTCCTACCTACCGGATAAGACATCCATTTTGTAAAGAAAATATTAATCTGTTGAAATCCGATAAATCTGTTATATAATAGAAGTTGGTTTATTGCTATATTTTGGGAAAGATGAATATGTAAAGAAATGCTATTCGCAAATGACAAGAAAGACTTCAAGCCGTTAAAATCCATTTAATCTTTATCACCTATGCTGAGCAAAGTCGAAGCATCATTGTTCCAAATGATTATGGATTAATTCAATTTTTGTACAAAGTATTCTTCCATATAAAAAAAGAGGATAACCAAAAAGTCATCCTCTTTTTTTTATATAAACATTAAGCTGTTAATCATTGTCATCGTCGTTCTCACTCCAGTTAATAAATTCAAATTGAGGTGGATCTCCGGCTTCAACACATTTATATTCAGCTTCCGGGTATGTCCGCATAAATCCATCTCCAAATGTTTCGAATTGAACAATATAATGGACATCTATTCCTCCAACCTGGGGAACAGCATCAGGATACCTGTGCTGCAACAGCAAAATCAATCCTTCTTCAAGAATTCTACGGTACATTTCATCCAATGCAGCCGATACTCCCTCATTATTATATATCTCAGCTAATTCCGGATCATAATAATTACCATCATCATCAGTCTCTAACCTACGTGCCAGTGATCTAACATCAAAATTGCCATAATAAGCACTTGCACCATAATAGTATCCGAAATCGTCATATGTCGGATGAGGTATTGGGTCAATCTCAGCGAGGTATAAATAATCATCAGATGACATTAGATGCATAACTGTAGGATCAAACGCCCATCCCATTTCACCAAACACATATTGCTCAGTCCTTTCTTCAATATAAGAAACGAAATTCCATTTTGTTCCATCAAAGACATATTTGTCAATCATGTCTTTTGTTTCGCTACCATCATTATATTTATACTTAACAACTTTCTCATCACCAACAGGCGAATAAGGAAATTCATTTTTTAAATATACAGGTATATAATTCTCCGGAGGATAATCTTCATTAAAATAGTTATTACTTGCAACAGCACCTCCCCAGTTTTGATAATCCTCCGATGTAAGCTCATGGCCGATATATGGAATATTTTCAACTGTCTCTACCAAAAACCAATTTTCGCCATCATACTCATAAGTATCAAGGTATAACAAATACTCTCCTTCAAAATAAAAATTATAAATTATATTAAACTGGTCACCTTCGGATGCATCCTGCGCCGGCGGATATTCCCTGTTAAGAAATTCAGGAATATGATCTGATGCAGGGTTGGTTTCTGTGAAATAATCAACTCCACCGCCAATCATAACTTCATAATCTTCATCAGTTAATACATATCCAAAACCGGCATCCCACCAATCTGGGCTGAGCAAAAGATGGTTATATGTAACCTTCGCCCTGCTGCCAAGATTTAAGGCAAGGAATTCTGAGGCAAGAAAATCAGGAATAAAATCTTTAGCTTCCATGGTGTCATTAAAAGCATTATGATCAGCTATAACTTCATCAAAGAAGTTATAATCTGATTCTGTAAGAGTATATTCTATAACCTCGTTATAAGGCTCTTCCATTTCATCAAGCATATTATACAAATCTTCATTTGGATTACAAGCTGTAAATCCAATAACAGACATTATAAATATTATATAAATTATATTTTTCATAATAATTTTTTTTTATATGTTATTTAAAAACTAATTAAAATCTAACCTTGACCGAAGTAGTCCATGTCCTTCCCCATCCGTAATATACAGTTGCAGTTTGGTAGTCATGAGAAGAGCCATCTGTGGCATCCCTGATAACTTCAGTGTTTAACAAATTATTGACATTTAAGACTAAAGTTGCATTTAAACCGGCAATTTTAAAATTATACCTGGCATATGCATCATATAGTTGATGTGCAGGTAATTGCCATGCATCAATTCCTTTTTCATCAATATCTGTCCTATTCTCTACGTCAAAGAAAGCAAATAAACGATCATAGTGGTTAGCATCAAAACCTATTCTAAGTTTTGGCAGAACTTCATAACTGACACCTAAAGCAGCAGTTGTCTGGGCAGAATTTCCTACACTTAAATCACCTGCGAAAACCTCAACAGTTTCGATTAATTCCTGATATTCATCATAAATATCAGCAATAACATCATCTGTCCATGTCCAGTCACCATAGGAGAACATACCCCTGATTTCTGCTTTTCTTCCAAACCTTGCTGTAAAATCAAATTCCACACCTTGGTGCAAGGCATTTAGTCCTGTAATATTTGCAGTTACTTCGCCAATATTTCTGACAAGTGCTTTATCAAGCCATTCGGTTCTATATAAAATTACATTTGCTGCAAATATTTCACTACGGAATCCATATCCTACTTCAGTAGAAGAAACCTTTTCATATTTTACATCTTCATTAACGTCATTTGTATATCCAATAAAAGCCCATCTAAAAAACGGAGCACGTGTAAAATAACCTCCATTGACAAATACATTATGTTGTGCTGAAATATTGTAGTTTGCTCCACCTTTCATACTCCAGGCAAGAAAATCAACCCAGTCTGTCTGCTGCTCAGGAGAATCATCCTCATACGTAAAATAGTCTGTTCTTCTGTAATATGTATTAGATGCTGTACCGGAAACAAAAGCAGAATACAAATCAGTAATGTACTCTCCTTGTACGAACAATCCACCCCAGCCAACTTCACCAAGGTTATGATAATTAATTATATCTCCTTTATAAAGTAAAGTGTTGGGATCGCGATTAATATTACGTGAACTGGTGCCGTCTACATCCAGGAAGTAATCTCCGCCAAGCAAATCTTCTACTTTCTGATAGTGATATCCTTTGTAGTATCTAAGATCAACTCCACCAGTAACTTTAAAGTTATTTATATCTCTTTGAAGAGTTGATAATACTCCATACCAGTCATGAGAATTAACAGCAGTAGATATAATTGCCCGGGAACCGGTTGCTGATTCAGCATTAATTGCTGCGACTGCATCTAAATCAAGGGATCCATCAGGAGTTAATAATGACCCAGTTGGCAGCCCTGTATTACTGTCAAATCTTAGCAAATTAGAATTTTCACCGGCTGTTCTTCTTCCACCGCCAGAAGATATTGATATATAAGCAGCAGTAGAAAGAGTTGTTTCACGATTAATAGACCAGTAGTGATTTAGTGACACTTGTGGTTTGTGATATTGATTATATGCTGTTGCATATCTCTCACCTTTATAATATCCAATAGAAGGATTATATCTTATGCCATCAGGATGTTCCCTGTATGTTTGAATATAAGAACGCGGCCATCTTTGATTATGCCATTGTGGAGCACCAAAGGCTGTAAGTGATAAAGTATGATTGTTATTAATTCTTTTTGAAAGATTAAGAAAATAAGACCAGCCTTCGAATTCTGTTCCCTTTACAAATCCTTCGCCTGTCCTTAAACCTCCTAATGCAGTTACAGCCCAGCCATTATCAAGTAATCCGGTAGAAAGCATCAAAGATCTGCTTTGATAGCCATCATGCCCTAACCCATAAGATACACTTCCACCTTGTTTAGCATCTGTTGATTTGGTTACAATGTTAATTGTACCACCAACAGAACTAATTGCCAGCCTTGAAGCACCAAGGCCTCTTTGCACCTGCATTGTCTGGGTAACATCAGAAAGCCCGGCCCAATTAGACCAATAAACGCTGCCATTTTCCATGTCATTAACAGGAACTCCATTAATCAGAACCCCAATGTTATTTGAATCAAATCCACGCATATTAATTCTACCATCTCCAAAACCACCTCCATCTTTTGTAGCATAAACACTGGGTGTGGATTTAAGCATCTCAGGAAATTCCTGTGTGCCTAGCTTAATTTCTATATCCTCTGATGATACTGTGGATATAGCCACAGGAGTTTCTCTGTCTTTAGCAACAGAAGAAACAATTACAACAAATTCGTCCAAAGTAGTAATATCAGGAATTAAAGCTACATTATACTCCCCACTTTCCTCAATTAATACCTCTTCTGTTACCATACCAATGAAAGAAAAAACTAAAACATCTCCTTTAGATACAGTAATCTCATAATCTCCGTTAATATCTGTTGTAGTACCTGTAGTAGTGCCTTTTACAACAATCGTAACTCCCGGCAATGTGCTATCGTCTGTAAAATCAGTTACAGTACCTGTTACTTTCAGATCTTGTGCATAAGCAGTACCGCATAAGAACCCAAAAGCTAACAAAATAAATAATCCGTACTTTTTTCTCATTTTAGATATTTTTTAGTTAATAAACAAAATTTTAATTTTCTAATTTTCGGTATTTTAATTATTATTTAGTTTGCGAAGATAATTATAAAGCAAGTAAAATTAAATTCTTTGCTATTATTCTTTTAAACATTTTTGCATATTTTTCAACCAATGATGATTAATGCTTTTCTAAAAATCAATTACATTTGTGCATGATGAGTAATTCCGTTAAGCCCCACGTTCATATTGCTATTCCTGCAATGGAAGAATATTATTATATTCCCGAAACTATTAATTGCATTGAAAAGCAAACTTACCAAAATCTTTCTACACAGATATGCGTAAACCAGCCCGATAATTGGTGGAATACCACTGATAAAATCCATGTATGTCTTAATAATCAGCAAACTTTAGAATATCTCAAATCTATTAATCTTTCCAATTCTAGTCTTAATATAATTGACAAAAGCAGCCGTGGAAATGGCTGGAAAAGTAAAAAGTCCGGTGTTGGCCACGCCAGAAAGTTGCTTATGGATAATATAATTTCGCATGCATCTGATGATGATGATATTATTTTAAGTATGGATGCTGATACTAAGTTTAATCCCGGATATATAAACTCAGTAGCTGAAATATTCAAAAATAACCCAAAGGCTGTTGCTTTAGCCAATCCTTATTACCACCATCTTACCGGAGATGAAAGTATTGACAGACCTATGCTGCGGTATGAAGTTTATATGCGATCGTACACTATCAATTTGCTTAGAATAGGATCCCCATACTCTTTTACTGCATTTGGGTCAGTTATCTCTATGCCTGTATGGGCTTATAAAAAAATAAGAGGTATAACCCCAAAAGAAAGTGGCGAAGATTTCTATTTACTGCAAAAATTAAGAAAAATGGGCCATATTATTCTTTATAATTATGAAGTTGTATATCCGGCAAGCAGAATTTCTGACAGAGTACCTTATGGCACAGGTCCGGCTATATCTAAAAGCCTGACAGAACAACAAGCCTCCTACCCTGTTTTTAAGCCGGAATTTTTTGATGAAGTGAAAGAAACCTACAATCTCTTTGAAGACTTGTTTTACAAAGATATAAAAACACCTATGTCTGATTTCTTTAAGCATATTTTTAAAACTGATGATATATTTTCTCCTTTAAGAAACAATTATAAAACATCTGAAAAATTTGTAAATGCGTGTCATAACAAAATAGATGGATTAAGAGTATTTCAGTTTCTTAAATGGAGAAGCGCAAATGAAGAAGCTGAAGACGAAAAATCTTTGCTGAAATTAATGAAAGTGTTAAATCTTAATGATTGGGGTAAAGAAGAAGCACGCTTTGAAAAATTAAATTTTCATAGTTATCCTGTATCGGAAATAAATAACATTAGAGATTATTTGTTTAAAATTGAAAACGAACTGAGAGCAAAATATATTTAAATTGGAAATATCTCTTACAAATAAAACTCAGAATGCAAAAACTATATGACATAATTGTTATAACCGGCCCAACAGCCACAGGTAAAACCTCATTAGCAACAAAATTAGCAAGTGAGATTGACGGGGAAATTATAAGTGCGGATTCAAGGCAGGTTTATAAAAATATGAATATTGGCACCGGCAAAGATCTTCATGATTATGTTGTTGATGACAAAAAAATAAATCATTACCTTATAGATATTGTCGAACCCGGTTATCATTACAATGTTTTTGAGTTTCAAAAAGATTTCGTAAATGCTTATAATGAAATTGCAAACAAAGGTAAAAAGCCAATCCTTTGTGGCGGAACGGGCATGTATATTGAGGCTGCTCTTGCAGGGTATAAATTAATAGAAGTGCCGGAAAATAAAGACTTAAGAAAATCTCTCAGCAAAAAATCAATGCAGGAGCTGATTAATATGCTATCCGGGCTGACAAAGCTGCATAATAAATCTGATACTACTGACAAAAACAGACTTATCAGGGCAATAGAGATAGAAACTTTTTACAAAGAAAACCCCAATATTAAAACAGAATTACCTAAACTTAAGCCAATAATATTTGCAGTTAACTTACCCCGGGAAGTTGTCAGAGAAAGGATAACCAAAAGATTAAGACAGAGATTAGATGCAGGTATGATTAAAGAAGTTGAGGATTTGCTAAACTCAGGATTAAAACCGCAACAATTGACTTATTATGGCTTAGAATATAAGTATATCACAAATTATCTGACAGGTGATATCACCTTCGATGAAATGTTTAAATCATTGAATACCGCCATACATCAGTTTGCTAAAAGACAGATGACATGGTTCAGGCGAATGGAAAGAAAAGGTTTTGATATTATCTGGGTTAAATCATATGATGAAATTAAAAATCATATTTTTTAAAAATCAATACAACAATTTATATCTATAAATAACTCCATATCATAAATTTTTGTACCTTAGTTGAACTCATCTTTAGTTTCATGGGTGGTTTTTGACTGTTTCTCTTATTTAGTACTGAATAATTATTGGCTAAACTATTGTTTAACCCTTTGATTTTATAAAGGTTTTACAGCTATAATGTTCATACTCTAATTAATGCGAAATCTTTATTATCCTTGAACTTTAAAATTTAGCGGGAAATGAAAAAACAATATATAATTCTGATAATTGACAATCAGGCTTTAGATGCAGAGATGTCAAAAAAGCATACAAAATCTATATTACCTGAAAGCAAGGTTATTATTGTTGATAAGTTTTCTGAGGTAAACAGCTATATTAAAAAAGTAAAGCCTGACCTTGTAATTTCAAAAGTCAAATTATCAGATTTCAATATTTCTGATGTTTTTAAAATTATAATAAAACACAATAAAAATACTCCACTAATTATAAATGCCGGACACTCTGATAATATGAAACAAATTGATGAAAACAAATATTCAGATGTCAATTACACCTCAATCAACAATATAAAAGAGTTGGAAGATGCTATTAAAGATACTTTTAAGTTAGAACCGGCAATTAAACCAGTATCGAAAAAAAATGCCTTAGCGGAAAGTGATGCACGTTTTAAAACATTGGCAAACTATGGCAGTACAATGATCTGGACAACAGACAAATATAAAAGCTGTAATTTTCTCAACCAGGCATGGCAGGATTTTACCGGGAAAAAAATCGAAGAAAAAGATGATGATTTTGACTGGACTGATAACATACATCCGGAAGATATAAATAATAGCCGTACTAAATTCAAACAAGCCTTTGAAAAGAAAGAGACTTTTACAATAGATTACAGGCTAAAAAGAAAAGATGGCAAATATTTGTGGATCACAAACACAGGAACACCAATGTATGATGACACCGGAGATTTTACCGGTTATTTAGGCCAGTGTTATGATATAAATGATCGCAAGATAATAGAGGAAAGCATAAAGCAAAACGAGAAATTTCTTAACAGCATTTTTAACAGCGTTCAGGATGGAATAAGTGTGCTTGATAAAGACTTGAACATACTTAAGACAAATTGGATTATGGAGCAGTGGTATGCTGAAAATATGCCATTGAAAGGCAAGAAGTGCTATGAAGCTTATCATAATAGCGAAGAAATTTGCGAAGTATGCCCCACTCTCAGGTGCCTGAAAACAGGCAAACAGGAAAGTGACATAATTAGCGGTTATCCCGGCTCTGACAAATGGTTTGAACTATTCAGTTATCCGGTAAAAGATGACACTAGCGGTGATATTACAGGTGTTGTGGAGTTTGTCAGGGACATATCATCACGAAAAATTGCAGAAGAAGAACTTACTCAAAGTGAAAAAGATTACAGGACATTATTTAACAATATTGCACAGGGCTTTGTGCTTCATGAGATAATATTTGACAAGAACCATGTGCCTGTAGATTTCATTTTTCTAAAAGCAAATCCCGCATTTGAGAAGATAACCGGCATGAAAACTTCTGATATTATAGGAAAAACCGGCAAAGAAGTTATGCCCGAACTTGAATCACATTGGCTGCATTTGTGGTGGGATATTGCCGTTACAGGCGGTGCTATTAATTATGAGAATTACTCTAAAAC
>JAWOBS010000038.1:0-7971 GCA_046484145.1 Bacteroidales bacterium | reverse complement strand
ACACACTCCATGCAACGCATCCCTCTTTATCCCAAAATGAAATCCGGCTTGCTGCTTACATGAAACTTAATATGACACATAAGGATATCGGAAGGATATTAAATGTTCAGCCGGAGTCTGTGAGAAAAGCAAAAACAAGGATGAGACAGAAGATGGGACTGGCTTCTGATAAAGATATCACGAATTACCTCAGGAAATTTTGATAATAAAAAAACCGCCAGTTTATTTACTAACGGTTTTTTATTGACATTTTGCTTTAAGAGCTATGTGTTAATTAAAGATAGACATAATTCACCAAGCAAAGCAAATTCTATATTCAGCTTAATTACTCTCGCCTTTTGATAGTTCTTTCAAAGCTTTCAACTTCTTTTTTCTGTTTTTCAACAGCTTTTTTCATATCCTTAAGCCTTTTCTCTGCTTCTTCAATCCTTTCTTTTTTCTGTTTTGCTTCTTCAGGAGTTATTTGTCCGGTGTTTTCCTGATTTTGAATTCGCTCACGGGCAATGGATATTCTTTCTTCATTTTGGTTAATTTGCTGCTCCCTGCTTTGAATTCTTTGTTGCGCTCTTTCTTTTTTAGCCATTCCTTTGGCTCTTGCTTCAGCGGCTCTTTTTTGTCCGAATTCTTTGCCACTCATTTCGCCTTTGTCTTTGCCATATGCATTACCCTGATTTTCTTTAGCCTGCTCTTCCCGGCGATTCTCTCTTTTATCCTGACGGTCGGCTTTATCTTCTTCTTGTTGCCGGCCTCTTTGTTGAGTTTCCTCAGTTTCCTGTTTGGATTTTTCACCTTTTTTTTGTTGGCCCTTGCCTTGTCCCTGGGCAATAGCCATGCTGCATACTGTTAGTAATGCAATTCCAAATAATGTTAGCTTTTTCATATTTTTGTTTTTTTTGATATTGTTAATATGGTAAAATTAAATACCCAAAACAGTCATTTGTTGAATTATAAACGTTGTTTTTAAGGCATTTCATTGAAAGGATTAACTGCTAAACGTCTTCCAGCAACTCATCAATTTCCTTTTGAGCTTCGTCAATGTCTTCTTCTGAAGATTGAATTACTTCTTCCATCTTTTTTGCGCTTTGTTCAATTTTTTCAGCTTCTTTTTCACTTGAGTCAGAGCCTCCCGAACAAGCTACAAATAATCCCAATATGGGAATAATTAATAATAATTTTTTCATGTCGTTAAATGTTTTAATGTTTTGAAAATGAATTTAAACAGCCATAGATAGAGTTAATCTAATATTTCTGTTTTATTATGGCTAATAATGTAGTTTTTTGATTTTCATAAAGGTACAAAATATATCAACCAATGCAAAAATTGTTAAATTATTCGCGAATTAAAAATTTTGAAAAACATCATATGTGCTGAAATAGAGTTAATTAGAAATAATAAAACATTTAAAAAATCTTAAAAAACAGAAATATATTTGCATTACGAAACATTTCGTATTACATTTGCTACGAAAAATATCGTACTATGGATAATAAAAAATATATACCAACAGAAAGCGAATTAGAAGTACTTCAGATATTGTGGGAAAAGGGCAGTGCAACAGTCCGGGAAGTACACGAAATACTTGAGCAGGTTAAAGAAACAGGTTATACTACTACCTTAAAAACCATGCAAAACATGACAGAAAAGGATTTGTTGGGCAGAGACACAAATCAGCGCACACATATTTATAAGCCTTTATTAAGTCGTGAGAAAGCAGAAAAGCATTTTTTAAACAAGATGATTAATGGCTTGTTTAAAGGCTCTGCAACTCGCATGGTTATGGGCGCATTGGATAACAAAGGCATTACATCCGAAGAAATAAAGGAGATAAAAGACTTTTTAAAGCAATTTGAAAAATAATTACTTATGAGTATTATTGACCATATATCAAGCCCGCTTATAAATGCTTTGGCATGGAGCCTGCTTCACTCTATATGGCAGATTTTAGCTATAACTGTTATATGGAGAATTGCTGTAGTTTTGTGTAGAAAAGCTCCCGCGCAAGTTCGCTATAATATTTCATTATTAGCTTTGATGGCAGTTCCTATAGCATTTGTTTTTACTTTCATAAATCAATATGAAATGTATAATAATGCAAGAAGAATAGTCCTTTTTGAGTTTGATAGTGCAGCATTGCTAAACATCCGCGAGGAAGCATCTTTCTTTTTACTACAAAAAAACAGCCCGTCTTTTTTACAATTTATCGAACAGCATTCTCTACTTGTATTTTGGGTTTACTTAGGAGGAATAACATTGCTTTCCATATATTTCATATTAACATATAGCAAGTTGTATGTTTTAAGAAGAAAGAGTTTGCTGGATATTCCTGACAACTTAAAGTCAAAGGCTGTCAAAGCCAGGAATAAGTTAAAAATTGGCAAGAATGTGAAAGTCTATTTGTCTGAAAGGATTAGTATACCTGTAGTAATTGGTTTTATTAAGCCAATTATACTTTTGCCGGTTGCAATGATCGGCTCTTTGAGCATACAGGAGGCAGAGAGTATTTTACTGCATGAGTTTTATCATATACGCAGGAAAGATCATTACGTGAATGCATTGCAGTATTTACTTGAAATTGCTTTTTTCTATCATCCTTTTATATGGTGGATTTCCGGTAGTTTAAGAAAGGAAAGGGAAAAATGTGTTGACGAATGGGAAGAATCACAAAACAGACAACCTTTATTATATGCAAAAGCTCTTTTAAATCTGGAGGAAAATCGCACAGAAAAAACACAGGTGGCTTTAGCTGCAAGTGAGTCAAATAATAAATTATTAACACGTATAAAAAACATAATGAGCATGAAAACTAGAAAATTTAATTTAGGACAAAAAATGGCAGCTATATTTGTGATTACATTAGCTGTTATAACAGTAGCATGGTTAAACCCTTCCGGCGTTTCAATTGCTAAAGAGGCTAATTCAGGAGAAGATCTTTCCTGGGTAGAAACAAACATGCCGGAGAAGCAGGATAAACAATCTGACCAGGATGTCAAAAGCCGGGATAATCGGAAGGAACAAGGTAAGAAAGATGAGCCAAAACGAATTTACCTGGATGATGGTACTGCATATGATTGGGATGACTTATCTGAGGAGGATAAAGAAGAGGTAAGGCAGGCTATGAAAGAAGTTAGACGTGCAATGGAGGATGTTAATAGGGAAGTCTTTGAAAAATTAAATTCTGAAGAGTTCAAAAATGAGATGAAAGCTGTTGGCGAAGAAATAAGCAGAGCAATGGAAGAAGTTAACAGGGAATTGAACAGCGAGGAATTCAGAAATGAAATTAGCAAAGCTCGCGAGGAGATGAGGATAGCTTTTAGTGAAATTAACAATGAAGAATTTAGAAAGGAAATGGAGGATGTCAGGAAAGAGATAAAAGAAGCTATGAAGGAGGTGCACGAAGAGCTTAACAGCGAAGAATTTAAAAAAGAGATGCAGGAAGCTCGCGAAGAAGTTCGCAGAGCGATGGAAGAAGTTAACCAGGAGTTAAATAGCGAAGAATTTAAAAATCAGATGAATATTACCGGAGAGGTAATGTCAGAAATATTTAAGGAAATGGAAAGTGTAGATTGGGAAGTGTTTGGGGAGACTATGAAAGTTGTTATGGAGGAAACCGGCAAAACCATGGAAATGATAGGCCCTGCTATACAGGAAAGCTTAAAAAGCATTGATGCAGAATATGAAGAAAGGCCGGAAAACGAGTAGGGGAGTGTTGCCTGGGGATTAAGAGGCTGAATCAAAAAATGATTCAGCCTCTTTTGTTTAATCAGATATTTTATATGGCTTAAGCTCATCAAAGAAAATGTCATTGTTGGGAACTTCAAATTCCAGGCCTGTTATATTCATGTTGTTGTTTGTGAGAAAGTTAAGTGTGCCGAAATCAAACCAGGCATGTTGATTGTCCCAAACAATTTCCCATACATCAAAATGCCAGTGTTTTAATTTTGCTGATAATGCCGGTGAGTGTTCAAATTCAAGAATTAACTCGCCATTTTTATTGCTCACAAATATGTTTCCATAAATATCGGATTTGTAAGTCCCTGTATAAGATTCTATATCCAAAGATGGCTCAGTACCGGTAATCCTTTTTTCTTTTATTTGCTCAACTCTTGATGTTCTTTGCATATAGTTGTTATATCTGTCAAGAAGTTTTGCCGACCAGTCTTTATGTTCCATTCCTAGAAAAACATCAAGAGCATGATATGTTGCTGCCATATAAGGACTTTTATGTCCATTTGTCAGAACAACAATACCAAGTTTTTCTTCCGGTATCATTGTAACAGCACTAATCATTCCGTCAAAGCCTCCTGTATGGCCAACCATAAAGTTGCCGTGATAATCTCCAAGGCTCCATCCCAAGCCATATCCTCTGAAATGACGGCCAAAATCGTCCTTTTGAGTATGATCAACTACAAAATTATTGTGTGGTGTCCATATCAGGTTCCTGGTTTGCTTGTTTAGCAAGGTGTCATTATTATGAATTCCGTGATTCAAGTTAAATATCATCCATTTGGCCATGTCATTTACACTTGAGATAATTCCGCCCATAGCACCGATTTCTTCCCAGTCTTCCCACTCAATAGCAGTGTTAACCTCATCAACTCTGCCATGGGGAGTGGCATAATTCTTCATTTTTTCCAGGTCTTTGAATGTGGTTATTGTGCGGTTCATCTCCAAAGGATCTAAAATTCTTTCTTTAACAATTTCTCCCCAACTTTTTCCTGTAATTACTTTCATTATTTCGCCTGCAGTGATGTACATCAGGTTTGAGTATCCGTAGCCGTCTCTGAAGTCAAAAGCCTTGGGCAGGCTTCCTGCTCTTTTTATGTAGTCTTCGGCGGTGAGGTTGGCTTTGTACCACATCACATCGCCACTGAAAGTTCCAAGCCCGACCCTGTGGCTTAAAATATCTCTTATGTTAACTTCATTGCTGATCCATGGATCATCAAAAAGGCTGAAATAAGGAAGGTAATCAATGACTTTATCGTTCCAGTTTAATTTTCCTTCCTGCACCAGCATTCCTGTTAAAGCAGATGTAAAAGCTTTCGAGTTTGATGCAATTGCATATAAGGTGTTTTCGTCGGGTTTTGTTTTGTTATTAACATCCAAAACACCGTAATTACCTGTAAAAACAAGCTTTCCATCTTTTACAATGCCGATACTAAATGAAGGCACATCCCAGTCTTTAAGCATTTTGGAATAATACTCATCAAGCTTTTCAATATCAGCCTTGCTGATTGATTGCGCATTAATGCTGTATATGCTTACAGCAAATAAAAATATTAAGGCCAGTGTTTTTTTCATTATAAAATTATTTTAATGTGAATACTATATTTTTAATAGCCTGCAGCTTGTCCGTCTTTACGGCTTTCTGATGCGCCCCGGTATACTTTGTTTTTCTCATCCCACATAATTCCCTGGTATCCGCCATAAACACCTCTTCTGAAACCAACATTATGGCCTCTGTGCATGAGTCCCCTGATGGTTTCGTATGATATTCCTGATTCTGTATTGACCTCTCCCGTTGAGTTTGCTTTTTTGCCCATGGGAGAGGAAGAACCTCTGTGTTCCCACCTTGGTGCATCACCTGCTTCTTGTATGTTCAAGCCAAAATCAATAATATTCATTACGATCTGTGTGTGGCCTTGTGGCTGAAAGTCACCGCCCATAACGCCAAAGCTCAGAAATGGTTTTCCTTCTTTAGTTATAAAGGCCGGAATAATAGTGTGAAAAGGCCTTTTGCCGGGCTCATAAGTGTTTGCTTGTCCTCTTTCCAGGCTGAATAATTCACCACGATCCTGTAGCATAAAGCCAAGCTTTGGTGGCACCATTCCGGAGCCCATGCCCCTGTAATTACTTTGTATCAAGGATATCATATTCCCGTCTTTATCTGCCACCGTCAGATAGATAGTTTCTCCTGCACTTATTTCTCCGGCCTCATACATGGAAGCTCTTTCGCCAATAAGCTCTCTTCTGGTATTTGCGTATTGTTCAGAAATCAGCTCTTCGACAGGTACATCTGCAAAATCCATATCAGCATAATACTTAGCCATATCTTCAAAGGCTAGTTTTTTGGCTTCAGTAAACAAATGCAGATGTTCGGCGCTGCCAAATTCAATCCCGGAAAAATCATATCCTTTAAGAATCTGCAGCATTTGCAAAGCTGCAATACCTTGTCCGTTAGGAGGAAGCTCCCATATATCGTAGCCTCTGTAGTTAATTGAAACCGGATCTATCCATTCAGACTTGTGAGCTTCCATGTCTTCCATGGATAAAAAGCCGCCCTGCTCCCGGATAAAATCAGTTGTTGTTTTAGCAATTTCTCCTTTATAGAAAACATCACGGCCGTCTTTTGCAATTTTTTTATAAGTATTTGCCAGGTATTGATTTTTTAGTATTTCTCCTTCACCGGGCAAATGGCCGTTGTTTTGGCTAATGTATGTATCTTCAATATTCTCAAAACCCATATTGATATACCTCTTAACAGCACCATTAAAATACCAGGCAATAAGCTCTGTAAGCGGGAAGCCTTTTTCTGCGTATGATATTGCCGGAGCTAAGATCTCCGTCATATCTTTTGATCCGAATTTCTCATGAAGTTCGAACCAACCATCAACAGCTCCCGGCACACTAACCGGTAGTGGCCCATAGGCAGGTATTTTTTCTATACCGTTTTCTTCAAAATACTCCAGGGTGAGGCTTTTTGGAGAGCGCCCGCTGGCATTCAGCCCATAAAGTTTTTGTGTTTCAGCATCCCAGACGATGGCGAAAAGATCACCACCGATACCGCAGCCGGTAGGCTCCATTAGTCCCAGGGCTGCATTTGCTGCAATAGCTGCATCAATGGCATTGCCTCCGCTTTTTAAAATATCAAGGCCTATTTGTGTCGCCAAAGGATGGCTGGTTGCTACCATACCGTTTTGGGCTATAACTTCAGACCTGGTACTGAAAAGTTCGCCGGTAACTCTGTCTTGTCCTGTCAGAGTATGGCTTGAGATGCAAAATGTTATCAGTGCAAAAATAAATGTTTTCATAGAAGTGAAGTTTTTTATATAGACATAGCAACCACGCCTCCAAATATTATCACATTTACTATAATAAATATCATAGAAATGACAAGGCCGGCAATACTAAGCCCTATTGGCCTTTTTGATGCAATGCCAATAACTAAACCGATAAAACTAAAAATCACTGCCAGTGATAAAATAATAGTTCCAACAACAGGCAGCCAGGAGAGTACAAGTCCAATAATTGATAAAACAAATCCTGCTACTCCAAGCCCGTTACCTTTTTTTGTAACAACATGAATAGTTTGATTTTGATCATTCATTTTCTGTAAAAGTTAAATTATGCCTACTTCAAATTTGTGTCTTATTCGGCTTAGTCCGACATATTGCATATAGTTGCAGAATAAAAAACCCTGCAGAACTGTATAATGAAATAATTGTTATTGAGTATTCAAATATAATGGTTTTTTTAAAAGGATAGTAATTATTGTTTGTTTTGTGGTGTGGTGAAGGAGACGCCGATGTGCAATGACAATTGATTTACTTTTGTGTAGGCCGGGCTTGACCGGCCTGGTTGATAAAAAATGCAATAATTGTAGGGACAGGACTTGGCCTGTCCTTTTTAAAAACAGTTTTTATAAATACCACATATACAGCCTTTTAAGCAATGTTGTCATTAGTAGTCATCGGCAATGAACCGAGTCCCGATCATCGGGAGCGGCGAGCTCGCCAACGGCAATACCGTTGAAATTTGGGGATGATGGTTAAAAGCGATTTTTAAAAGTCGTTGGGTGTGCATGAAAATTCCAAAAATGTATAAATAGAACACGTGCGGGGGCAAAGGTCTCGTCAAAATTGACGAGACGACAAAGAGGCTTTGCCAGCTTTGTCTGCAATTCTTGCATTCTCGCAGAGCGCGGTGGCTTTCGTTTTGCCTAGACCTTTTTTGCAATACTTTTTTGTGGCAAT
>JAWOBS010000308.1:0-33277 GCA_046484145.1 Bacteroidales bacterium | reverse complement strand
CTTGACCGGCCTCAATGTTCTATAACGGTCTAAATGTAGAGACATGGCTCGACTTGTCCGTTTTGTTGTTGGAAAACGCAAACCCGAAGCTGGAAGTTCCTATCGGAAGCTTCCAGTTCTATCATTTTGAGACGTGCCGGAGAGGCACGTCTCTACCTACAAATCTTCAACAACAGCATTTGCGCAATTTTCTCCATCAATAGCGGAGGATGTTATACCTCCTGCATAACCTGCTCCTTCACCACAGGGATACAAATTATTTATATCCGTACAAGAAAATTTTTCGGGCTGCCTTGGTATTCTAATCGGTGAGGAAGTCCGGGATTCCGGTGCTAATATCATAGCTTCTTCGGTATAAAATCCTTTCATCTTTTTACCAAATTCAATAAATGCTTTTTGCAGTGAACTAACAATAATACCGGGCAAAATTTCGTGAATTGGCAAGCTGATAACTCCCGGATTATATGAGGTTTTATTTAACTTTTCTGACACTTTGTTTTGACAAAAATCTGTCATTCTTTGAGCCGGTGCCATATTATTCGATCCTGCAGCTTCAAAGCATTTTCTTTCAATGCTTTTTTGGAATTCCAGTCCGGCCATTACACCATACTTTTCATAATCAGTCAATTCAGCAGGGTTTATCGTTACAACAATACCTGCATTTGCATACGGGGAATTTCTTTTTGAGTTTGACATGCCATTGAGCACCAACTCGCCGGGCTTGCTTGCAGCAGGCACAATAATACCACCCGGACACATGCAAAAGGAAAAAACTCCTCTGCCGTTTACCTGTGTAACAAGCTTATATGCTGCCGGGGGCAAATATTTGCTGTCAGCATCTGTTTTGTATTGTATTTTATTTATCAGCTCTTGTGGATGCTCAACCCTGACACCAACAGCAAAAGCTTTTGGCTCAAAACGTATTCCTTTTGCAATCAACATTTTATAAGTGTCATGCGCTGAATGTCCGCATGCCAATATATATGAATTGCCTGTGAAATTCTTACCTTCTGCAGTGACAACACTTCTAATCACATTATTTTCAATCTCAAGATCAACGACTTCTGTATTGAAGTGAATTTCTCCACCGGCATTAATAATTGTTTCCCTTATATTGGCAATAATTTGAGGAAGTTTATCGGAACCAATATGAGGATGTGCCTCGTAGGCTATCCCGGGATCAGCTCCATGAGCAATTAATATCTGTAGTATATTCTTAACATCGCCTTTTTTATTACTTCTGGTATAAAGCTTTCCGTCAGAGAAGGTTCCTGCACCTCCTTCGCCAAAGCAATAATTTGAGTTTTTATTGACCAGGTGCGCAGACGACGGCCTGTTTATAGCAGCAATATCCGGCTTCCTTTCGCTTACAGTTTTCCCTCTTTCTAATATTACAGGCTTAATACTGTTTTCGATACACTTTAAAGCCGCAAACAAACCTGCCGGCCCTGCCCCAATAATTATTACACTTTTCTCTTTACGTGGTTTTTTATATTTGGCTAGAAAGGGTATTTGGGCAGGCTTTTGCTCGCTAATATATAATCTGAGCTGAAAAATTATTTTAATCCTTTTTTGCCTCGCATCAACTGACTTTTTGAGGATATCAATTTCAAATAGCTGCTCTTCCGGAATATTAAAATTTTTAGCTACATAAGCCTTAAACTTCGCTGTTTCTGCAGCCTGCGCCGGAGTCAGGCTTATGGTAATATCTCTTATCACAGTATTATATTAAATTTCAGAATATCTATTAATAATGCCGGATGAAACATTTATTCAATGTGGCCATCTTGTTTATTTATTATTTATTTTGGAAGTATAAATATCTATTCAAATAAGAAAGATACCATTACTATCTGAGACCTAAGCTGTTCAATAGAGTTTGAAAAAATGGTATTATCCCTGTCAAGCATTTCACGAAGCCCGAAAGATGCTTTAATCTCTATTGCAAACTTAAAATAGTAGAAATAATAATCCATCCCGGCACCTAATTCATAGAAAAAATCATTTTTTTTGATCTTGGCTAAAATCTGATATTCGTAATCCTCCTGATCTTCAGCAGAAGCAAGGTCATAGCTGTATTTCACGCCTCCAATTACATAAACTCTGGCATTTCCCATTCTGACAGATTTGTATTTAACATGCAGTGGAATATCGATAAGGGTAGATTCTATCTTCTGATTTTTACGCACTGTTTCATTATTACGTACTCCAATGTATTCAATGTTTCGGTCGCCAAAAGTAAGTGTTGGAATCAACCTCAAATCCCATTGCTTTCCAAGCTTAAGGTTAGATATT
Source organism: Bacteroidales bacterium (assembly GCA_046484145.1). Taxonomy (GTDB): domain Bacteria; phylum Bacteroidota; class Bacteroidia; order Bacteroidales; family UBA7960; genus PWND01. The sequence continues at coordinate 30,982 of JAWOBS010000308.1, read as the reverse complement.
ATACCAATATTAAACCCATACTCCGGCCGTGGCAAAACAGAATATAAAGTATCAAATACATGCCTGTCTTGCAGTTCATAATCCAGCAAAGTAAAATCATCACTGGATTGTAAAGAAAAGTTCATTTTATTTAAGCCCAGTGAAAACCCAAAATTGTAAGGTTTATGATCATAGTGAAGAAGGTTGGGATATACGTAACTGGACTCTTGTCCAAAACCATTGGTATTCAACACCAAAGCAAGCAACCCAAGCAAATATATACCTTTAAATCTCTTCATTCTTATTTATGATTAAAAAAAAGTAAACGATAATTTCTTTATCATATTGCTTTAATTTTAACGTGATGATGTTGGTTTTGTTGCATGATAAAGATATGTAATGCCCATAGATAATTTCCTGTATCTGACATTTTCAAAACCCGCGTTTTTCAAAATGTCAACAAACTCGTCACCATAGATAAACTTTTCAACCGACTTCGGAAGGTAAGAATATGCTTTTTTATCCTTTGAGAATATTTTTCCAATAAAGGGCAAAAGTTTAACAAAATAAATCTTGTAAACACCTCTGACAAACCAATTTCTTGGCATTCCAAATTCCAAAATATAGAACATACCACCGGGTTTTAAAATTCTAAAAACTTCATTCAGGCCTAATTCTATATTCTCAAAGTTCCTTATACCAAAAGCCACAGAAGCAGCATCAAAGCTTTCGGGACTAAAACTAATATTTTCGCCATCTTCTTTTCTTAAAGATATGCGCTTTGCCAGCTTTCTCTTCAGCACCTTTTTCTCTGCAATATCAAGCATTTTCCGGGAAATATCAATTCCTGTTATCTTTTTAGCATTAGTTTTAGACAGCTCTATTGCCAGGTCACCGGTGCCTGTGGCAATATCAATGATAGTTTCCGGATTTTGTTTTGCAACAAGCCTTCTTAGCTTTTTTCGCCACAATTTATCAATACCAAAAGAAAGGAAATGATTCATAAAATCATAAACAGGCGCAATGTTGTCGAACATTTGCTTAACAGTATCTTTCTTAGAGGTATTTTTTGTCATATTGTTTTATAAATGGAATAATTCTCTGTAAGAATTTTATCAGGGAGCTAATCTGCATAATTTCCAGGTATTTCCGGATTTTTCATATAATATTCTATCGTGCAGCCTGTTTTCCCTGCCCTGCCAAAATTCAATTCTTTGCGGTATTAGCCTGAAGCCTCCCCAGTGTTGTGGGCGTTTTATTTCTTTATCAGAATAAGTATTCTTGAATTCCTCAAATTTTTCCTCCAAAAATTTTCTTGATTCAATTACGCTACTTTGTGGAGATATCCATGCACCTATGCGGCTGTTTTTTGGCCTGGAATTAAAGTATATATCAGATTCCTCCGCTGATATTTTTTCAACTACTCCCTCAACATGAGCCTGCCTTTGAATTTCCGGCCATAGAAATGTTAAAGCAGCATTAGGGTTCTCCATTAATTGCGTTGCCTTGCGACTATTATAATTAGTAAAAAAGACAAAACCATCATCATCAATACCTTTTAGCAGGACAGTCCGTGAAGAAGGTTTGCAGTCAGCACCTATTGTTGATATAGTCATTGCATTCGGCTCAGTGACTTTTAACTTTAATGCATCTTCAAACCAGTTTTTGAATTGAATTAAAGGGTCTTTTGAAAGATCTTCAATATTCAAACTTCCTAAAGTATATTCATTTCGCAGATTAAAATACTTATCTTGCATTTACAATAATTTCTCTAGAATCAGGTAAAATTTGTTTTTATAATAATCATTTAACAAAAAAAGCAATTAAAGAAAAGCCCGCCATTTTAATTAATAATTTCAGAATAATCATTCTTTATTATTTGATAATTAAATACTCAGCACAAAAAAAATCACATAATAAAACAGGCTATTAAGAAAAAAGTTTAACAGCTTCAAGAAACAACTTTTCTTTGTTTACCGGGACAACCCCAACATGTTCACAGACTAAGCCTCCGGCCAGGTTTGACATTTTTGCAATTATATCAACATCTTGTTTTGCGGCCAAAAACAGGGCTGCAACGCTGATAACTGTATCTCCGGCACCTGAAACATCAGAAATATTACGTTTATGAGCAGGTATTATATTGCTTGTAAATCCACCATCCTTTTTTTCGGAATAAAAAATTCCTTTTTCAGATAAAGTTGTAAGAAGCACATTTATGTTCAGTTCCTTCTGCAGCTTTGCAGAGGCGTCTTTCAGGTTTTCAACATTATCAAAATCAACATCAAGCTTCATACCTTCCTTAAGCTCTTTAAGATTTGGTTTAAACAATGTTACATTAGAATACGATTTAAAATTGTCTATTTTAGGATCAACACAAACAGGAATATCTCTTTTATTGGCAAGGCTAACAATCATTTTTATCAATCCGCTGTTTATAACCCCTTTGTCATAATCCTCAAAAATTATTGCTTCCGGCTCATGTGTGTTGATTAATTCTTCAATCTTTTTAAAAAGAGCCAGGGTATGTTTTTCATTAAGCTTTTCTTCTGTCTCCTCATCAACTCTGAGCATGTGCATATTGTTGCCAATTACACGAAACTTAACAGTTGTCAGTCGTCCATTAATTCTTACAATACCATCACTAAGCAATTTCTGCTCGCTCATCAGTTTATAAAACAGCTCAGCTTTGTCATCATCTCCAACACATCCGCACAAAATTGGGATTGCACCCATTGCCTGTATATTCAATGCAACATTAGCTGCGCCACCGAGGCGGCTCTCTCGCTTTTTAACAGCAACTATTGGCACAGGTGCTTCGGGTGATATTCTGCTCACATTTCCCCACAAATATGAATCAACCATAACATCGCCAATAACAAGTATCTTTTTAGAATTAAATGAATCAAAAATCTGCCTTAGCTTTTCTTCCTTCATTGCTTTTATGCCCTGTTTTTAGAAAATCGTTTTATAAAAAAGATATTATTTTAGTTTAGCAAGCCCTTCCTTAATTCTTCTGACTGCTTCTATCAGTAAATCATTAGATGTTGCATAAGAAAACCTGATACAATCGGGTGAGCCGAAAGCAGCGCCCGAAACTAATGCTACGTAAACATTATTAAGCAAATACATACAAAGGTCTTCAGCTGTATGCATGGTATTTTTCCCATCAGACTTGCCAAGATAATTTTTTATATCCATAAAAATATAAAAGGCACCTTGCGGCTTATTTGTTTGGATACCGGGAATATCTTTCATTAAATCAAGTACAAGGTCTCTTCTTTCCCTGAATTTTTCGAGCATTGGCTTAACGTCCTCCGGACTCATCTCCATAGCTTCTATAGTTGCTCTTTGCGCAATACTGCATGTTGCGGATGTAAATTGCCCCTGCAGCTTGGTGCAAGCTTTTGCAATTTCAAGATTAGAAGCAGAGTAGCCTAACCTCCACCCTGTCATTGCATAACCTTTTGACAATCCATTTATAATTATAACACGATCTTTCACAGAATCAAACTGTGCTATACTTTCATGCTTGCCGTCAAAATTTATATACTCATAAATTTCATCAGATAAAATATAAACATGAGGATGCTTTTCAAACACCTTAACAAGGGCAGCAAGTTCATCTTTAGTATAAGCTGAACCGGAAGGATTACATGGGCTGGAGAACATAAACAGTTTTGTTTTAGGCGTAATTGCTTTTTCTAACTGTTCGGGAGTAATTTTAAAATCAGTTGAAATATCTGAATCTAAATACACTTCACTAGCTTCTGCCATTTTAACAATCTGGCGATAACTTACCCAATATGGCTTTGGAATAATAACCTCTTCGCCCGGATTTACAAGGCACAACACAGTATTTGCTATAGCTTGCTTACCACCTGTTGTTAGAACTATCTGGTCAGCGGAATAATCAAGGCCATTATCACGTTTAAGCTTTTTGCTTACCGCTTGCCTTGCTTCGAGATAGCCATTTACCGGTGTATAAAAAGTATAATTGTCGTCAATAGCCTTTTTCGCTGCTTCTTTAATACGATCAGGAGTGTTGAAGTCCGGTTCTCCGAGACTTAAATTTATCACATCATATCCTTTTTCTTTTAGCTCCCGGCTTTTTTTTGCCATTGCTAATGTTTCTGATTCACCTAAAAGATTAATTCTATTTGATAAGATTGTCATAACAATTTATATATTTTTATATGAAATAATAATTAATGTTTTGATTTTTTGCAGTTTATAATACTGAAAAAGCAAAATTAGCAAAATATACTTATTTTGAATAAAAATAAAGGGAAGTTAAAAGGATAAAAGTAGTCTCTTTTTTATTACACAACCAACCACATTACCTTTTAATTAAAATTTGCTGCACGTGTAAAGGATCATCCTCATATAAAATATGCAGTATATATTTATCTTCCGGTAAGCCGGAAACATCAAATGCATGAGGCATTTCTGAGAGAAGAAAATCTTCTGTTAAAACCAGGTGATGATCCCGGTAATGCAAATTGATTCGCAGCTTAAGATTGTCAAGAAAACATTTTCAAATCATTAGATATTGTGTATTTTTGCAAACCTGATATCTTATTAAAAGAAAAAAATCATGATAAATGTATATAACTTACTCACTATAATTTTAGTTGCGGGAATTGTCTTTGCGACATCATATTTTCTATTAAGGGAATTCTTTCAGAATGAATTAAAAAAAAGGCATTTAACAATGCTGGAAGAACAGAGAAAAGTTTCTTTGCCGGTCAGGTTACAGGCATATGAAAGGATAATCCTGTTTCTGGAAAGAATATCTCCTGCTAACCTGGTAATAAGAACTCACAAAGCGGGTTTGTCTGCAACACAATTTCACCAAATCCTTATTCATACCATAAGGGAGGAATATGACCATAATCTTTCGCAACAATTATATGTATCCAATAAAGCCTGGGAAATGGTAAAAAAGGCCAAAGAGGAAATGATAAGACAAATCAACACTTCTGCCGGGCAATTAGAAGAAGATTCAAACTCAGCAGACCTTAGCAAAAAAGTACTTGATATGAGTGTTGACCGTTTGGCAACAAAAAAGGCGTTGGATTTTCTAAAAACTGAAGCCCGGAAAATATTTTAATTTTTATGAAGATTACACTTAACAACAGGAATGAAGAATTCCCAGGTAAAGAGCAAATGACAGTAAGAGAATTGCTGGACATTAAGAACTTTACATTTAAATTCTTAGTTGTAAAAATAAACGGCAATGTTGTTAAGCCTGAAGATTACGAAGAAGCAGTAATAATAGATGGCGATAAGGTTAATGTAATACATTTAATCAGCGGAGGTTGATATGACTTTAAGTTTAATTCAACTTCCCGGTAAGTTATATTAAACTCCTCTCCTGTTAGCCATATATACTCCACCGAGAATTACAATTATCCAAAGAATAAATATTAACAGGAAGGCTTCTCCGTCCAAGACGCCCCACATAATAGAGACTAAAGGCATGAGATATGTAACACTGGAAGCAAAAACTGCTGATGTACGTTTAATAATTCTTACGTTCAAAATAACGGCTAATGATGTGCCAACAAAAGCCAGGATAACAATGTATCCGAGGCTGATCCATGATTGATTGCCTGCTTGCATTACCATCAGAAAGTCGGTAAATGTAAAAATAAATATCAGTGCAGGAATACCAATAAACAAGAAAGCAACTGATACAATTGTCACAGTATCATATTTGGATAAAAATCTTTTGACAATATTCATATTAAAGGCATAACAAATCGTGGCTGCTATAACTGCAAGGGAGTAAAAGATATTGAGAGAAATATTACCGTTGGATGATGACCATAATAAGCCAACAGCACCAATAAGCCCTATGAAAACACCAAGAATATTGAACCACCTGGCACGGATACCAAAAAACAATATTCCAACTACCAGGGTAAACACAGGAGTAAGAGAGTTTAATATTCCTGCCATAAAACTATCGAGGCGGGTTTGTGCTATTGCAAATAAAAATGCAGGAATCCCGTTTCCCAGCAAACCTGCTAAAATGAAAAACTTAATATCTCCCTTTTCTACTCTCTTCAATCTGGATATTGTGAAGGGGAGCAATACTATAAAAGATAAACCAACACGCAAAGCTCCTACTTGCAAAGGAGAAAAAGCTATTAAGCCCTTTTTTATAAAAATAAATGAGCTGCCCCATACAAACATTAGAAATATTAAGGTCAGCCAGTCAATTAATGCAGGCTTGTTATCAGTATTAGCCATATGTTGTAACAAATTTTGCAGTAAAAGTAAGGATTATTTTTTCATATAAATTTATTTTCCTATCTTTGCGCTCCGTTTTTAAATAAATTTTTATTAACAAAAAAACAATAAAATGTTAAATCACTACGAAACCGTTTTCATTATGACTCCCGTTTTGTCTGATGAACAGATGAAGGAAGCGGTAAGTAAGTTTCAGACCTATCTTAAAGAGAAGGGCGCCGAAATAGTGTTCGAAGAGCACTGGGGTCTGCGCAAACTTGCCTACCCGATTCAGAAAAAATCAACAGGTTTTTATCACCTGATTAACTTCAAAGCCGAAGGCCAGCTTATAGCTGAATATGAAGTTGAATTAAAACGCGATGAGCGCATTATGCGTTTCTTAACCGTTTCTCTAGACAAACATGCTGTTGCATATAATGAAAAGAGAAAAAGAGAAAAAGAAGCTGCAAAAACTCAGGAATCATAATTTAATAAAATAAAAAGGAGATATTATGGCAAGTCCTCAAAACTCAGAAATCAGATATCTGGCACCTATCGCTGTTGATATCAAAAAAAAGAAATATTGCCGGTTCAAAAAATCCGGTATTAAGTATATAGACTATAAAGATGCGAATTTCTTATTAAAATTCGTAAACGAACAAGGCAAAATTTTACCTCGTCGTCTCACAGGTACTTCAGTAAAATACCAACATAAAGTATCAAAAGCTATAAAAAGAGCAAGACATCTTGCAATATTACCATTCGTTGCAGACTTGTTAAAATAAAGGAGATAAAAAATGGAAATTATTTTAAAAGAAGATATCCGCAATTTAGGATATAAAGACGATATAATTGATGTAAAGCCGGGTTATGCTCGTAATTACCTCATCCCAAAAGGATTGGCAATTTTGGCTATTAGTTCTGAAAAGAAAAAACTAGCAGAAACAATTAAGCAAAGAGCTTTTAAAGAGGATAAAATCCGAAAAGAAGCCCAGGCTTTAGCTGATAAATTACAAGGTATTAATGTAAAAATTGGTGCAAAAACCGGTACATCAGGAAAGATTTTTGGATCAGTTACTTCTCTTCAAATAGCAGAAGCTATTAAGAATCAATTTGATATTGAGGTTGACCGTAAGAAAATTATGCTTGATGGAGATACCGTGAAAGAAATTGGAACATACACAGCTACTATTAACCTGCATAAAGAAATCAAAGCTGAAATTAATTTTGAAGTTGTAGGTGAATAAGTTTTCAGTTTGAACTGGAAAAAAGCTTTTCATTTTTCATAGATAAAACTCTTACAGAATATAAAGCATTAATCAAAGCTTTGTACTTTTGTAAGAGTTTTTTTATAAAAGTTAATCCATAACTATGCTAACAAGTGCAACAATAAAAAGCATTAAGGCTTTACATAGAAAAATTAACAGGAAGGAACAAAGCCTGTTTATTGCCGAGGGTGATAAAATTTGTCGTGAATTGCTGCAAAGTAATTATGGTATTAAAGGTATTTATGCCTTGAAGCATTGGATTGAAAATAATGAAACTTTACTCAGTGGTAAAGATTGTGTATATGAAATAACAGAGAAGGAGCTTTCGCGGATCAGCGCTTTAAAAACTCCTAACAATGCACTTATTGTTGCTAGATCTCAAACAATTAATCCAAAGGATATTGACTTAAAAGCTAATATTACAATTGTCCTTGATAATATCCAGGATGCCGGTAATCTTGGTACAATAATCAGAACTGCTGACTGGTTTGGAGTACGTAATATTGTTTGTTCCGATGATACAGTTGAGCTATACAACCCAAAAGTTATACAGTCAACAATGGGCTCATTTCTCAGGTTAAATGTTATTCATACTGAGCTAAGTGATTTTTTTAATACTGTGGCAGCAAAATTTTCAATACCGGTTTACGGTGCATCACTTGATGGAGAAAAGCTTTCTGAGACCAAACCGCCAAAAGAGTGCTTATTGGTTATTGGTAATGAATCAAAAGGCATTTCAAAAGAACTACAAAAATATATTACTTCTAAAATAACTATTCCTGCCTTTATCAATAATCCTGGATATCAGCCGGAATCATTAAATGCCGCAATAGCAACTTCAATAATTATTTCCTGGTTTAAGATGAGATCATAAAAGAAATTAGATTTTCAAACCAACAATGAGTATGTCATCAATCTGAAAGTACTCATCTCTCATCCATCCTTTCAGTCTTTGTTCCAGAATATCTTTTTGTTTCAGGACCGGCATATTGTGAATTTCTAAAAGCAGCTCCCTGAATGCATTTTTCCCCATGCAAAGCCCTTTGTCGCCACCAAACTGATCCCTGTAGCCATCAGAAAACAAATAAATAACATCATCCTTTTTTAAATCTATAGTGTGAGTTTCAAATGCCTTTTCACGGTGATGTATTCCAATAGGATTTCTTGTTGCTTTGTATTCAATAATTTCATTATTACGTATGAGGTATAATGGGTTATTGGCACCGGCATAATACAAGGTATTAGTTTCCATGTTTATTGTGCAAAAGGCCAGATCCATTCCGTCTTTTTGTTCAGAGCGGTTACCTGTTTGTCCTAAAGTGGTTTTTATCTTCCCGCGCAATTGCTCAAGCACAGAAGAAACTTTGCCGGGCTCTTCTCTCAAGGCTAATTCATTCAGAAAGGCTATACCCAACATACTCATGAATGCACCCGGCACGCCATGCCCTGTGCAGTCTGCTGCTACTATTGAAATATATGGCTCACTAACTTTCACCCAGTAAAAATCTCCACTTACAATATCCCTGGGAATCCAGAATATAAAACTTTCGGGAATATAAGATTTCAGGAATTCTTCATCAGGAACCAGTGCATTCTGAATACGGCTGGCATATCTGATGCTGCTTGTTATCTCTTCTTTTTGCCGTACAACAAGTTTGTGTTGTCTTGATATTTCGTCTTTTTGCGCTCTTATCTCTTCAGTTCGCTTTTCAATGATTTTTTCAAGCTGAATATTTTTTGCTTTAAGCCTCATTAAGCTTAACTTAACTATGCCAAAAATTATCAGTATCGCTAATAATCCATAACCGACATATGCCCAGGAAGTTCTGTACCATGGAGGCATAATTCTAAACACGAAAGAAATGGCTTCACTTTCATTATCATAAATATCTTTTGCTTTCACAAAAAAAGTATATTCTCCTTCACGCAGGTTAATATAATCTTTAAAATTACTTTCTGACCATTCAGACCAGCGTTCTTCGAAGCCTTCCAACCAAAATGAATATTTTGCTTTATTCCCATTTTCATAAAAGGGCGATGCAAATTCAAATACTATTCTGTTTGAAGAGTATGGCAATGAAATAATTCTTTCTGGTTCTATCCTTTCCGGAGAATAAAAAATAACAGAATCATTTGTTGTAAGAATTTTCCTGAAGCTGATTAAAGGATTCTGAGTATAATCATCACGCCATAATGTATTGACTTTAATTAATCCATCATCTGCTGCTAACCATACCACTGCCGAATCCAAAGGAAAAATATTAAAAATCCGGCCGGCATTGATTACATTAAAAGGCCTGTGCTTCAGATTGTTGAAATCTTTTCCATAATATATCTTATTGTCAAAAGAAGCCCATGTCCTGTTATGATCCTGGGAAACAAATAAAACAGATACAGAGTCAACTCCCGGAATATCAACATAATCAAAATATCCGAGTTTGCGTTTTTCTCCAGTAGAGTCACTTGTTTGCGCAGTTGAGTCTCTTAGAAACTTCATTAAGCCAGAGGATACACCAAACAATACCTCATCATCATATTTAAAAGGCCTTACCCAGGTTTGTCCCAAGCCTGTTTGCTGTCCGAGATAAATATCAAGTTCATAAGTGAAGTCGGGTTTAATAATAACATTCCACGCACCTTCGTTTAATGTACCTATCCATAGTTCGAGTAATTCATTATCAGATGTTACTTCCTGAATGTTCAACGAATTTGCGGAAGAAAGTTCTCTGTATGAAGCTAACTGCCGTATTTTTGGTTTTGTTGTATAAATAAAAAGGCCATTTTCACCCAGGGCAATAAGAAGTTCTTTTTCTTCTGAAAAATAAATACTAGAGGCATCAATATCATCTATTTGTTTTAAGCCAGTTCTGTTGTTCCAAACAAATAATCCATCAGGAGAGCCAATAATTAAGTTATCCCTGACAGAAATCATTTTTTCTACGTCAAGGTTAATATCACCAATTTGTTTAAAATGTTTAAAAACCTTATCGTCAGGATAAACAATCTTTTTGAACAGCCCTATAGATGTGCCGGCATATAATTGATTTTCATGTAATACAGCAGATTGTGGCGTACCCCAAAGACCGGTATTATAATCATAAACTGCTATTCCCGTATTGTAATTTAGCATGCTGATTCCACTATTCAAACTCATCCAGAGATTATTATTACGGTCCTGGTACACTTGCTTAACCTCATTGCCGGGCAATCCGGTATTTTGATCTATAATTTGAGTTATATCCCCTTCGGAATTAATTATAATCACGCCATTATTAAGAGTATTTAGAGCAAAAAGGCCATTATGCAATTTTATTCCACCAATTATCTGTGCTTTGTTTAAAAACCTGGTGTAAGGACTGTCTTGAGAAACTATACCTTTAGAGCTAATTGGAGAATACTTAAATAGCCCTATTTCCTGGCTTACTAAAAGAAAATCTTCATTATCATCTCCGGGAAAAATTCCAAAAATTCCATAATCACTAAAAATTTCTCCATTTTTTAAAAGCTCAAAAGCATTGCCATTGTATTTCATCAGGCCTATTTCTCTTTGCCTGGCGTACAAAATTCCGTTCACTACAAATGCCAGGTGGAAAGATGTTTCGGGCTCAATAGTTTTAATTTGAGAACCATCCCAAAGGAAAATCTTTTCCTGGGAAAAAAACAAAACTTGTTCGTCATAATTATAGATTCTCCATACATTGCTAAAAAAAGAATCTTCAATTTCAAGGGAATCAGATAAAGAAACATACTCAAGCTTTCCAATACTATTTGGCTTTAAAAAGCCGAATTCTCCATTTGCACCTACATAAATGTTTTTGTCTCTACCTTCCATAAGAGCTGTGACGTATACACCGTGAAGGGGAATTCGTGAGGTATTCCATGCTTCACCATCATATTGCAACACTCTGTATGCGTTACCAAAGTATAGAACGCCATGAGCATCTTCGGTGATTGCCCAGTTTTGGGCACTACAGGTATCACCATACTCTCTTTGAGTAAAATTTTTAAATGGCTGTCTTTCGTAATGCTTTGCAAGAGGCTTTTCTTCTGAAGAAACAGCAAAAATATTCAATGTCCAAATCAAAAAAATGGACAGTGTGTAAAATAATTTTAACATAAAAAACTATTTGGACGGTATTAATTGAGGTTATACTTTATATCTCAATATTTTCTTTTATCCATTCTTCAAGACTATCCCTGTTTGGAGTGCCATAAAACTCATTCATAAAAGATAATGCTTCATTAAGCTTTTCTTCCCAGGTTTTATCTTTATAAACTTCAAAAATAATACCTATTTCACTCACTAATTCTTCATTATCAATGAGAACAGGTTCAAAATTGCCAATTAAAGTGCTTTTGTTACCCTTATCTCTTTGCATGTACCAAACTTCCATTTCAGATACATCATCTTTACTGATTGGCTCACCATCGATTTTGTAAATTTCTTCTTTAATTAATAAAAGCTGATCTTCATTGTGAGGCAGCTGCTTGTTTATTCTTTCGCCATCATAAACATATTGAATATAGAAGAAATTTTCTTCATCCATAGGGAAAGCATCTTCGTTAATTTTCAGATTTATCTCATCGAAAATCACATACTTCCCTTTAAAGTGATTTTTCATGTCGAGAACAGTCATAAGCTCTGAACTCCTGGAGCTGATATTACTCATTGCAGGCGTATAGCTGGCTTTAGCATATGCCAGGTCTGTATTATCCGGCCTTAAAACAAATCTTCCTTTTTGAGGATTGATGACTGTGGCGATTGAATTATAGGTTCTAAAAATAAGATTATCTTCTTCATTAAATATAGTGCCTCTTTCCAACATTGCATTATTTTTCTCTAATAATATTGTCCCATTTACCCTAATTGTTTGATAATCCTGTGCAGATATTTGCGAAGTGCTAAGTAATGCTGTAATAAAAATTACACTAAAAAAAATATTTATTAATGCTTTCATAATGCTTCTATTTTTATGATTATTAATGTTTTGCGATGATAAATGTACAAATTTGTATAATAAAATCCTAAAAAAACAAAAAAAATTACTTAATAAGAACAAAGGCTGCCCAATAAAACGGATCATATAATGCTCTCATCTTTCTTTGAGTTTCCAAAAATGCATGATACAGGTCATTTTCTTCAAGTAATAATTTGTAAAAAGTTTCCATGAATTCTGCTGTTTCTTTGTCCGGGACTTTCCACAGGCTCATTATCATATGTTTTGTGCCAGCCATTTTAAAAGCTCTTTGCAATCCATAAACGCCTTCACTACCTTTAATATCTCCAAGTCCGGTTTCACAGGCAGACATTACAACCAGCTGGTTTCTTCTCATGTCAATATTTATAACCTCCAAAGCAGTCAGTACTCCATCATCATCTTTTATTTCTTTCTTACCTGACCAATAATCATTAACACCTGCAAATACCAAGCCTGATCTCATAAGAGGATTGCTATTGCTAACGAAGTTTCGGTGGCCAAAACCGGGGCTGCCAGCCCTGAAAATTACTTCTTCGTACTTAACTTCCGTGGTAACTATTTCTTGCAATGTTGCAGGATCGGGAAAAAAGAAACCGTGAGTAGCAATGTGTAAAATTTGGCTGTTTACGGCCAATTCTTTAAAATTTTCTTCAGTAGCTTTAATGCCGGTCTTAGCTGTAGTGTTATCTATTATTGGCTTAACAATACTTTTTATATTATTGACTTCACTTAATGTTCCCGGCAAATAACTCCATGATTCATCATCAGAGTCAACTGTATAATCAATACCTCCAAATAAAGAAAAATTAATATCATTGTTAATATTGATAGTTACATCAGATCCAACATTTGCTGTGGTACTCAGATTATAGATTTCAAAATCATCAATTAAAAAATGATCACGGTCTTCGCTTATAGCAGAAAAGGCAATTTTATGCAATAAGCCGGATGGAGAGAGATATATTCTGTCAGCATAGTGAAGATAACCTTCTAATGGCCGCCAAATTAATTCATATAAGCTTGATAAGGCAGAATGTCTTTCGCCATATATCTGGCTAATATACTGATAGTTGTTACCTGAAAACCGGTTTGTAGTCTCTTCAAGCAGCACTTCATCAAAAAGTGGTATCATCTCAGGGTAATCTCTTTCCGGTTTTAGAATTAATGCGCAATAAAGTATTTCATCATTTGAGTTTTTGAAATGAGTAAACTCAATGGCGGCTTCATTAGGTTTTAAATTTTGTTTTACTTGCTGCCATGATACTGCAAGGCTTTGTTCAAATTCGCTAAATTCATTTGAGTTTCTGACCAAAAATCTTTCAAGGTCATTTGCCTCTTCTTCCATTTGTTTTATATTGTCACTTCTTTCATCAGCAGACAGAGTGTATTGTTCTGCGATTTCCTGTTTTAATCTTATCCAGTTATTGAAACTTTTCACTAATTCCTCATCGCCACTGCTTAAAACAGCATTTCTCATTGCAGTGCTTGACTTGAGCAATAATCCTTTGTTTCTTAATAAGTTATCATATACCTCTCCGGTAATTTCAGGATTATTTTTCTGACGTTCAAGTGCGAATGCATTAAAACGCTCGAAATCCTCAGCTACGGTTTCAAAAAACTTCTCTTTCTCGCTTTCTGAAAGAATAGAAAAGTTTCTTGTAATCTCATCGTGATTCATTTCGATTACTTTCAGGTAGTAATGTTCCGCTTTTTCCTCATTGTCAGTTTTGTTTTGAGCCCATGCAAGTTGCCTGTATGACTCCCTTAAAGTATTCAGGTAGCCATACTGCTCTGAAATAGCCCTGCTTTTTTCGGCCAGGCCTATAGCAACATTAAATTCTCCGGTTTCTATTTTTAAAGCTGATAAGCTTGCTAAAACAACAGCGATTCCATGTTGATCATTTAATTCTTCATATATATCAAGTGATTGATAATAATAATCCAGAGCATTCTCAAAATCTCCCTGAAACCTGTAGATATTTCCCATATTTAACAAGCTTGCAGCCAATCCCTTCCTGTCATTAGTGTTAAACTTTATATTAAATGATTTTTGATAATAATCACTGGCAGTTTCATAATCACCGGCAATTTCATAAATTACGCCCAGATTGTTATAACAGTATGCAATCGCATCCTTATTATCAAGTTGCTCATATATAACCGTTGCTTTCAAATATGAATTTTCTGCTTTAAGCAAATCTCCCAATTGTCTGAACACAACACCAATATTATTGTAAATAGCAGCCTCTGCTTCTTTGTTTCCCATCTCAACTGCAAAGTCAAGTGCTTCCTCATACAGGTCAATAGCTTTTGGCAGATCACCATATACTTCCTGGACACTAGCAAGTGCATTTAAACATGATGCAGCCCTGTTTAATTGGCGTTTTTCCCTATAGATAGACAGGGCAATTTCATAGTTTTTGATTGCCTGCCCAAATTGCCTGTTCTGACGAAACAGATCAGCTAATCCTTGATGAGATTCTGCAATTAGCATGCTATCTTTCATCTCCGCGGAGTCTATGTTTTTGTTGAAAAATTCTATGGCCTTAACCATATTGTTTTCGCTTGCATATGTTCCGGCAATGATATTATTTATCTTGGCAGCTTCAGAAAAATTGCCCATCGTTATATAATCTTCATGTGCTTTCTTAAAATATTCTCTCGATTCAGGGTAATTTTGTGCCTGCATCAAAACTTCCCCAATACTTAAGTTAGCCTTGGCTATAAGTTCAGGATCATTAACCTGCCTGCCCATATCCAGGTATTGATTATAATAACTAAGAGATTTTTCCACCTCTCCAAGTTGTGAGTATATATTACTGAGATTTAATAATCCATCAAAGATCATTTGACCTTGCCCGGTTTCTTTGGCCAGCTCAATGACTTTTTCCCAGCTTTCAAT
This sequence comes from Bacteroidales bacterium, assembly GCA_046484145.1. GTDB lineage: Bacteria > Bacteroidota > Bacteroidia > Bacteroidales > UBA7960 > PWND01. The sequence continues at coordinate 15,617 of JAWOBS010000308.1, read as the reverse complement.
ACATTCATGATACTTGCCAAGAGTGTATTCAATAATAGCTATATTGTTCAATGCCAGCACCTCATTGTTTTTGTTGCCTGCCAGCTTGCTGATTTCCAGATATTTTAAATAATTACGGTAGGCTTTTTCGTATTCTTCTTTGTCGTAATAGTTTGAACCAAGATTGGAATATATTAAACTTAAAAACTCAGTTTCATCTCTTTTGATACTCTCTTCCAGTGATTTTTCCCAATATACTATAGCCTTTTCTGCCTCATTAAGTTTGGTATAAAGCATCGCTATATTAATTATTTCATTAACGGTTTCTATAGGAATGTTTGATTTTTGCTGCAGTTCCAACAGCTTTTCATAATAATGTGCTGCAGCATAATAATTTCCCATATTTCCGTACAAGGCACCAAGATTTCCTTTACAGTATATAATTCCATCGGTATCTGCAAGCTTTTTATTATAAGCAAGTGAAATCTCAAAATATTCGATGGCTTTGAAATAGTTTTTTCTTTCTGCAAAGAAAACAGCAAGGTTGTTTGAAGCATAAACAGCAAGGCGAAACTCTTCAATAATATCAGCTATGACTAAAGATTTTTTTAAATATTGCTCCCCATTAAAAACATCATCTTTTCTTAAATAAATCAGGCCTGATTCAGTTAAAGCAATTGCGGTATAATACTTTTCAGATTGGCCTGAGTCCTTTTTCCAATTATTAAAAATATCTTGTTCAAAAATATCCTTTGGTATTAATATAGAATAGTAATAAAATGCACTGTCGGCATTTGTTGATTCAAAAGATTTTGCTTTTTCAAGTATTTTCTGAATTTCCTGCGTATCCTGAAAATTACAACCGGAATTATTTGAATAAGTACTTGTTGAATATAATACTTGAAATACAAAAATTAGTGCAAGATAAATATGAATTTTTAATATTTTCATTTATTTGATAATATGTGTTATATAAAGCCTGTCAGCAACAAAAATACTCAAATGTTTATGCTAAATTAATTCTTTTTTCATTAAAAGTTGACTAAAAACTTTATTTATTAAAAGGCTTTTTTGATTGCTATATAGTTATTTTACGTTTTATTTCTTATAAAAAATGAATTATATATACTTTTACGGGATTTATATTATAAATTTGCTAATAAAATCATATCTGTTTCTATTAGAGAAAAAGTACAATACTACTAAATATGGCCCGGAATAAGCAAATATCTTTTTTAGTAAAGTTGTCATTATTGTTTCCGGTTTTAATGGTTTTCACCCTTATAAAAGTTGTAGATGCCCAAACAGAACCATCGCCGGAATTATTTGTAAATTGGAATACTATAAAGAGCTTTTCAATTAACAACTCCGCTGATTATATGGTGATAATTGTTGAACATAATGGCCGTGATCAAATGTTTGAAACAAGGTTATTAAGAGGTTCCTGGAGCGATCCGGTTCCAATAAATTCAGTTAATAACTATGGTGGCGGCAATGCTAATATCGGAGGCCCATCATTTGATTATAATGCAAGTATTATATACTTTCATGCAAATTATACTGATGCAGTTGGTGGTTATGATATTTATTACTCGTATAAAACCAGGACAGGTTGGAGCGAACCAATAAGCCTTGAAAAAACAATCAACACACATGCTGATGAATTATACCCTTATATGGCAGTCGGGGAACAAAAAATATTTTTCTCCAGAAGAAACCCCCAATCAGATGCAAGAAAACCCCGAAGAACAAGAGATTGTCAGGTTATATATTCAGCTGTCAGAAATGTTTCAGGTGATTGGGAGACGCCAATTCCCTTGCATGATGCAATAAACAAAGCATGTGAACATAGTTTTATGGTAGCAGATGACGGAAAAACTGTTTATTTTTCATCTGTAGACCAGGATAATCATAAAGAGAGCTATGACATTTATTATGCTAAGGAGATTTATTCAAATTCATGGATGCTTCCTGTCAAAATTCCAAATATAGCTTCTGAGGAATCTAATATTAATCCCAGGTTAGCCGGCAATAAGTTATTTTTTCTCAGAGAGGCGGAAATTAGGAGAGAAACTGTAGGATCTATATATTCATTTGAGCTGCAGGAAGAATATTTGCCTGAAAAAACAATTGTGAGCCGGGGCAGAATTATAAACCAGGCGATAAAAAGGCCTGTAAGAGCCGGGCTAACTGTATTTGACCCAACAACACTGCAAGTTATCGGCAACTACTATTCTGATAGTCAGAGTGGAATATACGAGATTCCTTTGTTGGATAATAAGAATTATATTGTGGATGTAAGAAATCCCGGACTTTCTTTTGCAAGCTTCCAGCTCGATTACAGAGAAGATGAGAAAATCACCGGGCCTGAGCTTATTGAGCTCTTCGATGAAACCGACCTCGTTATTTCTGTCTATGATGGTGAAATATTCAGGCCACTCGAAGCTGAGGTTTGGGCAGAAATAATAACTGAAGATAGTTCAGATGTTAAAAGAAAAATTGTAAAGGCAGAAAAAATAGAAAATGGAAAATACTCTCTAAGATTACCCATTGGCCAAAAATATCTAATAGCTGCAAAAGCATCAGGTTTTAAGGATAATGAATTTGAATTTAACCTTTCCGGTGATATAGTTTTTTCAAGGTTTGAAAGAAATATGCCTCTGGAACCAATAAAAATACCATTTGAAATTACTATTGCCGACTACGAAACCAAAGATGCTGTTAATGCAGATGTCTTTATTACCAACTTAAACAGGGAGGAAACAATCTTTTTCTCTGCACAGGATATAAAAGATGGTAAAGTTACTGCCATGCTTAGAGAAGGTGACCAATATGAATTTACTATTAAAGGGGCGGAAGGCTATTCGTTTCACAACCAGGTGGTTAACTTAGGAGAAGAGAAACAAACAAATGTTGAAGTTGACCTGGTATCTCTGAAAAAAGAGACCACTATCAGGCTTAATAATATTCATTTTGCAACAAATTCAGCAGAGCTAAACTCCGAATCATTTGCAGAGTTAGACCGGGTTGTTGACCTCATGTTTACTAATCCCAATATCGTACTCGAAATAGCTGCACATACAGATGATGTTGGCAGTGATGCTTATAATATGATGCTCTCTAAGCGCAGAGCACAATCTGTAGTGAATTACTTGCTGGATAATGAAGTACCTGAAGATAATATTATTGCACGAGGTTATGGGCTAAGAAACCCAATGGTGCCAAATACAACGGAGGAAAACAGGGCATTAAACAGAAGAGTAGAATTTAAAATATTGGATGTACAATAATAAACTTTATCGTTTTGTTAGAAACAAAATTTGAGCAATGAAAAAGATTCGTGTCAATATAAAAACAAATTCATTATGGCCGCTACTTGCCATTTTGTTTGTGTTTTTTGCCCTTGGATTAAAAGCACAAAAGATTAATTATGGAGATTTAATTGAGGAGCTAGATAAATTAACTAAAGAACAGGCGTTTTACAGGCTTTTTAATTATCAATCACAGAATCCACAGTTTGCTAATACATACATCCAGTTGGGAAATGTTTGTGAAGAGATTTTTACAGGTCTCGATCCATTGCAGGATATCGAGCATATTAATCACTGGGCATCTAATGCAGTTCTTTACTATCAGTTGTTCCCTGCCTATCTTGAGAACGCAGAGGTAAGAAGAAACAGAGAATATTATAAAAATATTCCTATTGAGGCTTCAGGTAAAAGGCTGAATAATGAAGATGTTATCAATTATACACTTGAAAGAATTGAATACTGCAAAAATTACAAAGATTCTGTTTTAAATCTATTTACAACTTTTGAAAAATCAAAAGATCATTATAATACCTGTGTGCGCATATTCAATGACATAAACCAAAATTACGACAACCTTAATGAAGTTTATTTGCAAACAGATGATGATCTGCTTAGATTACTTGAGAGCCTGAAAAGTAATTTTAACAGTAGCCTGGAGGAATTTGAAAACTACAAAGCTTTTCGTAAAAGCTTTTTTTCTGATAAAAAAGAACAAGTATACTTTTTGCGTGATATTCAAACTTTTAGATTAGACGGACTTACAAATAGCAATTTCTTGCTAGATACTTTCTATTTGTGGAATTATGAAAAATGGACTGATGATTTTATACAAACATATACCGATGAAATTATCACGCTAAGAGAGGAAGTGAATAAGGTGCAAAAGTTGTTTTCAAACAATGCAAAGCTGATTAACAGGCTGGATTATGTTGATGAGGAAACGAAACTAGAGGTTTATGATGAATTCTTTCTTTATAGAATTGGGAGGTATGATAATAATTCGCTTATTCGTGAACTTTTCAGATACCTTGAAGCAAAACAGCAATACCTGCTGCTAAGCAAAAATCAGATTAATTCCCCTGCTGATTCTACTGCTGAAATGATGAACAGAAAACTACGTTTTTACTACAGGCTGGCCAAATCTTTGAATATAAGCAAAACGCGCCTTGATGAGTTTAATATTGCCATTACACCGGAACGTGTTGTAAGATTCAATGATTTTTTTAATGATGTTTATGGCGGAGAACAAGGTTTAAAGCGTTTTTATGTTCAGCAACATGACTATCTGAGAAAGAATTTTAGTAATAACCTTTTGAATCTAAAGGACTATTTTGATAATATAGAACAGATAAGGCAAGAGCAGAAATTTGCTTCTAATAATAATGGAATATCTCTTCCTTTATATGTTGTTGCTGAAGATAGCGAGGAATTTAGCTCTTTACAATATGTGACAACCGATATTGCATATCATGATGACGAGCCAACATATGCTTGTGGATTTGTAAATATCGACAATAATAAATCCAAAGCTTTTATAGCCAAAATCGCAGATATAAATAAAATTCAGTGGTTAAAAGAATTCGATACTATGGGCACAAACCATGAAGGTTCATATAAAACTGAAATGCTTTATGCATATGAAAATGGTGTTAAGGGCATTATCTCGGGAAATGCTTTGGTTACTGAATTGGATAGTATGGACATTGAACAGGAAGTATTAATTAAAAACCATTACTTAGTGCATCTGGATAATGAAGGAGAAAAATTAAATGTTCTTGATACTGGATTTGAAGATTTTCCTTTTTATTTGAGTTTTGATGAAATAAATCAGATTACTATAATGGGTTTTGGACAAAAGGACAGGTATATTCCGGGGGCATTTTCTTCTGTTAATATTGTGCATGCTGATACAACAGGCATTAATTGGGATATTGAACTAAAAATTAAAGGGCAATTAGTTGATGTGGTTAAAGCAGAAGATAAATACCTGGCTTTTCTTAATTATCAACATTATGAAATAAATAATGATGCTCAGATAACAAATAATATGGGAGAAAACTGGTCTTTTGTTATGCTTGAAATTTCTCCGGAAGGAGAGGTAATAAAAACTACTCCCGTGTTATATGAAAACAGCGTCTTTCTTACCAAGGTATTTAATATTTCAAGTGATGAGATAAGCTTAATTGGCAGAACCGGATATCTTGATGAAGTTGGAGAAAACATGGAATACTTTATTGTTTCCCCCGATTCTGAAATTATTTTCAGTAATTTGAAATAGAATTATAAGTACAAGCCTAATTCTTTCATTTTTTTTGCATTGCAACCCGCTGTTAAACAACCGATTAAAATAAAGGTTGAAAAATTACGAAAAACTTTGTTTTGTAGTTATAGTAATCCTGTTAATTTTATGGGATTATTTTCTACAATTATTTTTCAAAATTTATAATTTTTTTTGCCGCTATGATACATAATAAATTTATAATTAAGCTTGTAACTGCAATAATTATATTAAACATTTCCATATTAAACCTTGCTTCCCAGGATCAAACTAAACTTGATTCACTTCATAATGTACTAAGCAATGTAAAAGAGGACAGAGAGAGATGTGTTTTATACATTGATATAGGAGATGTTTATGAACACCTTGTTCCGGATTCAGCAATATATTATTATAATAAGAGTATTAAAATAGCTGAAGAAAATGAATATGAAGAAGAGAAGTCTTTAGCTATGGGTAATTTGGCAATAGTTTATCATGTGCTGGGAGATGTAGATATCGCTATGAGTTACTATTTAAAATCTCTTGCAATAGAAGAAAAGTTTGATGATAAAGAAGGAATGGCCAGATCATTCAATAATATTGGAATTATATACAGGACGCAAGGTAATTATAAATTAGCTATTGAAAATTATGAAAAATCTCTTGAAATGAATATTGCAATTCAGGATTCCATTGGTATGTCAAGATCTTTTAACAATATAGGGATAGTATATTTTGATCAAGGAAATTATGATAAGTCAATTGATTATTTTTTAAAATCTTTAAAAATTAGGGAAGGCCTTGGTGATCATAAGGGTGTAGCAGACAGCTATGCTAATATAGGCCTTATTTATCATAACCAGGGAAATTTTGATAGTTCTATAGATTACTCATTAAAGGCACAGGAAATATACGAAGAGCTTGAAGATATCAGAGGCTTATCAGTTGTGTACAATAATATTGGAAATTTTCATTCCGACAATAAGATGTATGATGAGGCAATTGAATATCACAAAAAATCATTAGAAATAAAAGAGCAGATTGGTGATCAGAGAGGAATGTCGGCTAGTTATACAAATATTGGCAATGTTTACCGTGAGCAGGACGAGCACGATAAAGCTATTGCAGAATATATTAAAGCATTAAAAATCGATGAGGAAAGCGGTGATTTGCAAGGGCAGGCAATAGTTTATACAAATATAGCAGAATTGTATGTTGACATGGCTCAAAAAGCTACAGGCAGTGAGCTGGAAGAAATAATCATCTCAGCCCTTGAATATGGCCATAATGCTTATGATTTAGCTCTTAAAATTGGAGCCTTACCAGTACAAAATAATGTAGCGGGAAACCTTAAGCGAATTTATAAAAAGGCAGGAAATTATAGGGATGCCCTGGAGTTTGCAGAGGTGTATATTGCTACAAAGGACTCAATGTTTAATGAGGAAAAAACAAAAGCACTGGCTGAAATGCAAACAAAATATGAAACTGAAAAAAAACAACAGGAAATAGAAAAACAGTCACTGCTTATTGAAAAGAAAGAACTAGAGAATAAACGTCAGAGAAATCAAAGAAATTTCTTTATTGCAGGCTCAGTTTTAATGACAATAATGGTTTTACTGGTATTCAAGGGGTACCAACAGAAAAAGAAAAGCAATCAAGTTATCACAGAGAAAAATGCTCTTTTAATTGAAGCAAACGAAGAAATACATGCTCAAAAAGATGAAATTGAAGCTCAGCATAATATGGTTATTAAACAAAAAGACCATATTGAAATTCAAAAAACTAAAATTGAAGACTCAATAAGATATGCCCGGAGAATTCAAAAAGCAGTTTTGCCTAAGGAAAACTATGCTGACTATTTACTTGGAGAGCATTTTGTTATTTTCAGGCCCAAAGATGTAGTTTCAGGAGATTTTTACTGGGCTACTATGATTAACGATTGGCTGGTGGTTGCAGTAGCTGATTGTACCGGACATGGTGTGCCGGGAGCTTTTATGAGTATGCTCGGAGTTAGCTATCTAAATGAAATCGCCAGGAAAAAAGAGGTTAGTGACCCCGCACAGGTTCTTAAAATAATGAGAGAAACTGTTATCGAAGCACTTGACCAAACTTCAAAGAAAGACTCGCAAAAAGACGGTATGGATATGAGCCTGTTATCTATTAATACTAAAACAAATCAATGTTTTTGGGCCGGTGCCGGAATACCATTATGGATTATCAGAAAGGATAATAAAAACAAAGAATTTGAAGATATTACAAAAATGGTGGATGTTACTAAAGGAGATAATATGACACTGGCAATTAGCCCGAAAATGAAAGATTTTACCTGTCATAAAATCGAATTAAATAAAGGTGATAGAATTTATTTATTTAGCGATGGACTTGTTGATCAATTTGGGGGGCCACAGGGAAGAAAATTTATGTCTAAAAATCTTAAAACAATTTTAGCCCAAACAGCCAATGAATCAATCAATAATCAAAAAAATATAATAGAAGATGCCCTCGATAACTGGATGAATCCACCGGAATCAAGAAGCTTCGGGCAAATTGATGATATAACAATGATTGGAATGGAGTTTTAATTAAAATCTTATCAAATCATATTTAACACAAATAAATATATTGCATATTTAAGTATTTGATTGCTTCTTATATTGTTTTATTTTATTTTTGTAAAATAAAATTATAATTATGGCACTGTTTAATTGGAATCAAAGCTATTCTGTTGAAATAGACAAGTTTGATAATCATCATAAAAAAATTATTGACCTTATAAACAACCTTCATGAATCTATGATGCAAGGTAAAGGCAAAGAATTGCTGGGAGGCATTTTAAATGAATTAAAGGATTATACTCAATATCACTTCAGGGAGGAAGAGCTTGATATGGCTAAATATGGCTATCTTGAGTATTTTGACCATAAACAAAAGCACAAAGATTTAATTAAGCAATTGGATGAATTAATTGAAAAGAATAAAACCGGATCAAAAGAGATTACGATAGAGACATTCAATTTTATTAAGAAGTGGTTGACAGATCATATTAAGGGAGTTGATAAGCGTTATTCTTCATTTTTTATAAAAAGAGGTTTAAAATAAAATTAAAAGTTTTAGTTATGAGTTTTATAAAATGGCATCCAACACTATACAGTATTAATGTTGATGAGTTTGATCAGCATCACAAAAATCTTGTTGACCTGATAAATCTTTTTCACCAAAAAATGATGGACGGAAAAGGCCAGGAAGTATTAGAAAAAGTTTTTAAAGAGTTAAAAGATTATACAAACTATCATTTCAGTGCAGAAGAAAGGAAAATGCTGGCAACAAATTATCCGCAATATAATACACATAAAAAAGAGCATGAGAATCTAATTGCACAATTAGATTCTTTAGCTGAGAAAGCAGAACAGGGAGAGAGATTTGTAAGCATAGAAACTTTCAAATTCTTAAAAGAATGGTTGTTTGATCATATTAGTAGGTCTGATAAAGCAATGGGCAACTATCTTAACACAATGAACATAAAGTAGCTTAACTTTGTTAGCCTCATAAATAATAAACCGAGATTTCTATGCAAGTTTTTATTTTAGCTATCATTTTAATTGCAATAGCAATAGGAGGCATTGCAATTAAAATGTTTTTGTTGCCTGGTGGTTCTTTTAAGAAAGAATGCGGCAGTACGATAGACCCTAAGACAGGAAAAAAAATACCTTGTTCATGCAAAGGCAATGAAGCAACTGAATGTAAAAATCAGGATGCAAGCAGCTAAGCTTTTATAATTTTTCATTCTGAAAAAAGATATTGCATAGCTTTCTTTGAGTTATAAATCATTCCTGTTTATTATTTCTATCCCTTCAGAAGTATATGTTTCCAGCAAATCTTCACCGGCCGAATATATAAAAAAAGCTTCAATATTATCTTTACTATTAGTGAATTCGATCGCCTCTTCAAGCCCCATAACCATAAAAGCAGTTGCGAATGCATCTGCAGTTAATGCATCATCTGCTATTACTGTTGCACTTAACAAGTTATGCTTTACAGGATACCCGGTTTGGGGATCTATAGTGTGTGAATACCTTAGGCCATCCTCCTCATAATACCTGCGATAATTACCGGAAGTTGCAACTGCCTGATCATGTATTTCTATTAAATATTGCCAATCCTGGGGATCATCATAATTTTGTGCAGGTTTTTCAATGCCAATTTTCCACTTTTTATTACCCGGCTTCAAGCCTTTGGTCACAAGGTCGCCACCTATTTCAACTAAAAATATTTCAATACCCCTGCTTAATAAAAACTCCCCAATAACATCAGCGGCGTAGCCTTTTGCTATTGCATTAAAATCAAAACTGATACGTTCATCATCTTTAACAAGTTTACCATCCTTGATTCGTGCCTTCTGGTAACCAACAAAATCTAAAATAGAATCAATTTTATACTTTGTGACTTCAGCTTTATTCTCAAAGCCAAAACCCCATATATTAACTAAAGGTGAAACAGTTACATCAAAATCTCCATTCGTTTCTTTTGATATTTCAGATGAACGATTATAAACGCGCAGGAAATAATCATCAGGAGTACTTGTCTCATTTCTGTTTATTCTTGAAATTAAAGAATTTGGATTATAATATGAAAGGGTGTTATTAAAATCATTAAAAATGCTATCTATTTCTTCCTTTAGATTTTCTCCATCTGTAGAATAATATGTGACAGAGTATATGGTTCCAAAGATATTACCCCTGATAATAACACTTTTCAATGACTCTCCTGAATTATTACATGATGCTATGCCGGATATAATTATAGTAAAAAATAAAATGTAGTAAATTGCTTTTTTCATTTGCTAAAATGTTTAAAATTGCTAAAACGAAATCTCTATTTTTAATTAATTGTTTGGTAAAAATAGTATGACTCTTATGTATAAATAAAAATAAGTTATTGAGTTACCTTTAATCCAGAGGTTCAGGATGAATTGATATATAAGTTTCTTCTCCGTATTCATCCAGAAGAGCTTTTTCCAGTTCAACTGTAATATCGTGTGCCTCTCTGACATTTAATGTTGCATCCACATATATATGCAGGTCAATGGCAACAGCATTTCCAATTTTCCTGGTTTTTAACTCATGTGGATTATGGACGCCTTTTATACTTGATGCTATTTTTAATATATCGGATTCACTATTTTTTGGCAGTGAAGTTTCAATCAGCTCAAGAAGAGCTTCCCTGGAAATTTGGAAAGCCACTCTAAATATAAAGAAACTAACAATTATTGCTGCTATTGGATCAAGGATAACCCATTTCTCACCGAGAAAAATTGCACCTGCAATTCCTAATAATGTTCCAAAAGAAGATAACACGTCACTTCTGTGATGCCAGGCATTTGCAATCACAACTTTGCTGTTAATTTTTTTCCCGACTTTATATGTGTAATGATAAAGAAATTCTTTAACAACAATGGAAAACACTGCAGCATATAATGCCAGCAAACCCGGCCTTTGTATTAAATCGCCACTTAAGTGATTGATAATTTTAACAATACCGGAATAGCATATACCGATAGCAACGCCAAAAAGCACAATTCCGATAAAGGCTGCTGCGAGAGTTTCAACTTTACCATGGCCGTATTTATGATTTTTATCTCGAGGTTTTGATGATACGCTTAGGCTCCCCACAACAACAAGATCAGTAGCAAAATCACTGAGAGAGTGAATGGAGTCGGCAATCATAGCAGTACTTCGTCCCAAAATACCGGCCAAAAGCTTGAATGCCATCAAAATTACATTGGCAAAAAAACCTAACCATGTTACTTTTTGTGCAGATTTCTTTCTGGTATTAATCATTAAGTGATGTTATAACAAATAAGTTTTAATAATTGATGATAATTATAGCATTGGTTTATTCTAGCTTCCAAAATCATCCATATCAATGTTTTCCTCGGGAACACCCAGATTGTCAAGCATATTCAGCACAGCGTCATTCATAATCGGAGGCCCGCAAATATAGTATTCAACTTCTTCGGGCTCTTCGTGCTTACTAAGATAATTCTCAAGTACAACCTGGTGGATAAAACCGGTATATCCATCCCAGTTATCTTCGGGCAAAGGCTCGGATAAGGCTATATTAAACTTAAAGTTTGGGAATTTCTTTTCTATCTTACGAAAATCCTCTTCATAAAAAACTTCCCTTTTTGATCTTGCTCCGTACCAAAAGGAAACCTTCCTGTCAGTTTTCAGAGTGTGGAATAAATGGAATATATGTGAGCGTAATGGAGCCATGCCTGCTCCTCCTCCAATGTAAACCATTTCCTTATCAGTATCTTTAATAAAAAACTCACCATAAGGCCCTGAAATAGTTACTTTATCACCCGGCTTTAATGAAAAGATATATGATGAGCATATTCCCGGATTAACATTCATGAACTGATTCTTCTTAGGATCCCAGGGAGGTGTGGCAATTCTTACATTTAGCTTAATAATATTTCCTTCTGCCGGGTGGTTTGCCATTGAATATGCTCTGAAAATAGGTTCAGGATTTTTCATCGTAAGTTCCCACATATTAAACTTATCCCAATCCTCCTTAAATTCTTTGTCAACTTCAATATCCTTATAATCAACCTCACAAGACGGAACATCAACCTGGATATATCCTCCGGATTTAAAATCAAGTTTTTCTCCTTCGGGCAATTTAACAACAAATTCCTTAATGAAAGTAGCAACGTTTTTATTTGATACAACTTCGCATTCCCATTTTTTAATGCCGAATATTTCTTTAGGAATTCCAATCTCAAGATCATTCCTTACCTTAACCTGGCAGCTTAATCTCCAGTCTTCCTGAATTTCTTTCCTGGTAAAATAACCTACTTCTGTAGGCAGAATGTCACCTGCACCTGAAAAAACCTGGCATTTACACATGGCGCATGTCCCTCCACCTCCACAAGCACTAGGCAGATATATTGAATTATTGGCTAAAGTTGTGAGCAAAGTTGAACCGGATTCAACTTCCAATTCTTTTTCGTCATTGATAGTGATTTTCACAGAGCCACTAGGAATCAGTTTTGCCCTTGCATAAAGCAACAAAACAATTAATAGCAGCATTACCACAAAAAATATTAAGATGCTTATTCCTATTACTCCAAAGCTACCTATTCCGAGCAGTATCATGTTTTGAAATTTATATTAATCAATATAACTATTATCTTTTTCTATAGTTTCCTTATTAGTATTAAGAATCAATATTTTACACTTATTATAATTGAATTCCCATAAAACTCATAAAAGCAATACCCATAAGCCCTGTTATTATAAAGGTAATACCCAGTCCTCTGAGTGGTGCCGGCACATTAGAATACCTGATCTTCTCCCTTATTGCTGCTATTCCAACAATAGCCAGGAAAAAACCTATTCCTGACCCAACTCCAAAAGTTGCAGCTTCTCCAATATTTTCAAAGTTTCTTTGTTGCATAAACAACGAACCTCCTAAAATCGCGCAGTTCACAGCTATCAGGGGCAGGAAGATACCCAGGTTGCTGTAAAGTGTAGGGCTGAATTTCTCAATTATCATTTCAACAAGCTGAACCATTGCAGCAATAATTGAAATGAACATAATGAATGTTAGAAAACTGAGATTAACATCAGCAAATTGGGGCCCCAGCCATGCTAAAGCACCTTTATCCAGCACATAATTCTCAAGGAGATAATTAACAGGAACTGTAATTCCAAGAACAAAGATTACGGCAATTCCGAGCCCTGTTGATGTATTAATTGTTCTTGATACCGCAAGATACGAGCACATACCCAGAAAGTATGCCAGAACGAGGTTGTCAATAAAAATTGACCTCACAAAAATATTTACATAATCAATCATAGCCAATAATTTAAAAGCGTTTAACTTACATCAATAAGTTCTTTGTCACGTGAACGATGTATCCATATAATAACTCCAACAGTAAATAATGCCATTGGAGGCAATATCATTAGTCCGTTATTCTCATAACCTATGTCGTAAAACCATTGTGGAACAATCTGCTGTCCCATAAAAGAACCTGCTCCAAACACTTCCCTTACGATGCCTACGGTAAGTAATATAGCGCCATATCCTGCGGCATTTCCAATACCATCAAGAAAAGACGGCCATACTTTATTGCTTAATGCAAAAGCTTCAAGGCGGCCCATAATAATGCAATTCGTGATAATTAAGCCCACAAAAACAGATAACTGTCGGCTGACATCATATACGAATGCTTTTAACGTCTGGTCAACAATTATCACCAGGCTGGAAATAACAACCAATTGCACAATTATCCTTATCCTTGGCGGAATTGTGTTCCTTAGTAGTGATATAATTACATTTGCAAGTGCCATTACTACCAAAACAGATATTGCCATCACAAGTGATGTTTTTACCTGGACAGTAATTGCCAAAACCGAACAAATGCCTAGTACCTGGACTGTAATAGGATTATTTTTTCCTAAAGGATTTGTTAATAGTTTTTTATTCTTTAATGAGAATAAAGGTTCTTTTGCTGAATTGTTGTTTGACTGACTCATATATCTTTGAGTTTTTTGAAAAATGGTTCATAAACTTTAAGGCCTTCATCTATCATTTCATTGAGGCCATTAGAGGTAATAGTTCCTCCTGAAATTGCATCAACTGCATGTGGGTCATCATCCGGAGCTCCACCTCTTTTAGTCTGCACCGACTTATAGTTTCCTGAATTATCATAGATTTCCTTACCTGCAAATTGACTCTCAAATGACGGTTGCGATATTTCAGCTCCTAAGCCGGGAGTTTCTGATTCATGATCAAAATTTGCACCTAATATAGTGTTCAGATCTGACTTCAGGCTAATATAGCCCCATATAGGCCCCCATAATCCGGAACCATGCATAGGAATTACATAAACAGTATCTGTTTCAATTTCTGCGATGTATAATGGCAACCTTCTTTCTGTAATATCCTTGCGATTTTCTTCCATAAGGTCAATTTCAAAAGCATCCCCTTCAACATCTTCTCCAAGGTGATTTACTACCTTGGTTTCAATGATGAATTTTTGAAAAACTTCATCAGCATTACTTTTTGTTGATTCAACATTCATTGAAGCAAGGATGTTTTGCATTTTTTCAATACGAACATTTCTTTCCTGAAAAGGCCTTAGCAATGTTGCAGCTGTGGAAAGAAGAACAGCTACAATAATAACCATTGCACTGGCATAAAGAAATATATATCGATTACTATACATGGTCAATTATTTTCAAAAGTTAACACTATGTTTTTATCTATGTAGTTTTCAATCTATTCATTCGACGTTTTATGTTTGCCTGTATAACATAATGATCAATCAGGGGAGCAAAAATGTTCATTAACAAAATAGCAAGCATTACACCTTCCGGGTAAGCAGGATTAAGCACCCTGATAAGCATTGTAATTACACCTATCAAAAACCCATATATGTACTTACCTGTGCCTGTTTGAGCAGCTGACACAGGGTCGGTTGCCATAAAGACTGCTCCAAAAGCAAAACCGCCAAGCATTAAGTGATAATATGCAGGTATTTCCATAAACGGATTTACAGCAAAAATATTAAATACTCCTCCCATGAATAAGGCGCCAATAACCACAGAGAGCATTATCCTGAGGCTGCCGATACCGGTTCCGACAAGAAATATCGCACCTAATAGGATTGCAAGGGTTGAAGTTTCTCCGATTACGCCCGGTATATTGCCAATAAACATTTCCATTATTGAAGGCAAAGATGCATTTAGTTCGGCAAAAGTCATTTGTCCACCGGCAGCTAAAGCACCAAAAGCAAGAGGAGTGGCCCCTGAAAACCCGTCAATCAAATGCTGACCTTCCTGAAGAGTTGTATAAATGTAAACTTCGCCGGAAAAATATGCCGGATATGAGAAAAATAAGAACGCCCTGGCAAGTAAAGCCGGGTTAACAATATTCATACCTGTGCCACCAAAGACTTCTTTTCCGATTATAACGGCAAATATTGTTGCTAAAGCAATCATCCACAAAGGTGTGGTAACCGGAACAATAAGTGGTATTAACATTCCTGTTACTAAAAA
>JAWOBS010000266.1:0-13928 GCA_046484145.1 Bacteroidales bacterium | reverse complement strand
CTTATATAAAAGGAGCAGTTTATACTGCTCCTTTATATACGGGTGTAGCTCAATTGGTAGAGTAGCGGTCTCCAAAACCGTTGGTTGAGGGTTCGACTCCTTCCACCCGTGCAAAAAATAATGAAGGTAAATTGTTATGATGAAAATTATTAGATATTTCAGAGAAACTTATGATGAGTTAATTAATAAAGTTTCCTGGCCCACATGGAGTGAGTTGCAAAACAGCACCGTAGTTGTATCCATTGCTTCCCTAATAATCGCAATAGTCGTTTATTTGATGGATATTGGCTTTAGCTCCATTTTAAAGCAATTTTATAATATGTTCTAATAAACATATTTTATGAAATTGTTTGTTTTTTCTAATAGGTTCTCCCAATATTAATAGACAAATGTTTATTTCGGGAATTCAATCTCTTAATTAGTATGAGCGAGCAAGTAAAAAAATGGTATGTTGTCCGGGCTGTTAGTGGTAGCGAGAAAAAAGTAAAGCAATACATTGAAAGCGAAATTAGCAGACTAGGCTTGGGAGATTACGTCTCGCAGGTGCTTATACCAACTGAAAAAGTTTATCAAATAAGAAAAGGGAAAAAAGTGAGTACAGAACGAAACTACTTTCCCGGTTATGTTCTTATTGAAGCTGCTTTAGTTGGTGAAATACCTCACATTATTAGGAATGTACCGGGTGTACTGGGATTTCTTGGCACTGCAAAAGAACCTGTGCCACTGCGTCCGGCTGAAGTGAACAGAATACTTGGTAAAGTAGATGAACTTAGTGAGAAGGATGAAGAACTTAATGTTCCTTTTATTGTTGGGGAGACTGTGAAAGTTACAGATGGCCCTTTCAACAGTTTTTCTGGTGTTATTGAAGAAATTAATGAAGAAAAGAAAAAACTGAAAGTAATGGTCAAAATTTTCGGCAGAAAAACTCCGCTGGAATTAAGCTTTTTACAGGTAGAGAAAGAATAAACCAAAATAAATTAATTAGAAAAAAGATCCCTTACTTTTTAAAAAAATTAAACAAATGGCAAAAGAAGTTAGTGGAATAATTAAATTGCAAATCAGAGGAGGTGCTGCAAACCCATCACCACCGGTAGGCCCTGCATTGGGTGCTAAAGGTATTAATATAATGGAGTTTTGCAAACAGTTTAATGCACGTACTCAAGATAAAGCAGGTAAAGTTATTCCTGTTATTATTACTGTTTTCAAGGATAAGTCATTTAACTTTATTTTAAAGACTCCCCCTGTTGCAGTACAATTGCGCGAATCAGCCAAAATTAAATCCGGTTCTGCCGAACCAAACAGAAACAAAGTAGCTACTATTAGTTGGGATCAGGTAAAAGATATAGCTGAAGCTAAAATGCCCGATTTAAATTGCTTTACTGTTGAATCTGCTATGGAAATGGTAGCCGGAACAGCCCGAAGTATGGGTATTAAAGTTAAAGGCAATAAACCTGCCTAATTACTATTGGCTTGTTAGTGTTATTTTTAAACTAAGCTTAACCGAATCTAAAAATGGCTAAATTGACAAAAAAACAGAAAGAGGCTTTCGAAAAATATGACAGAAACGTGTCATATCCCATTAACGAAGCAGCTGATATTGTGAAAAAAATTACTTTTACAAAATTTGATGCTTCTGTTGATTTGGATATTCACCTTGGCGTTGACCCACGTAAAGCTAATCAGATGGTTAGAGGTATTGTTACTTTACCTCATGGTACCGGAAAAACTAAGACAGTCTTAGTGCTTTGTTCTCCCGATAAAGAAGATGAAGCTAAAGAAGCCGGTGCTGATTATGTTGGACTTGAAGAATATGTGGAGAAAATAAAGGGTGGATGGACTGATGTGGACGTTATTATTACTACTCCTAATGTTATGCCTAAAGTTGGGGCTCTTGGACGTATACTTGGCCCGCGTGGCCTTATGCCAAACCCTAAAGCTGGAACCGTAACCATGGATGTGGGTAAAGCTGTTAATGAAGTGAAAGCCGGTAAAATTGATTTTAAAGTTGATAAGTTTGGTATAGTACATTCTTCTATTGGTAAAGTTTCTTTTGATAAAGAAAAAATAGTTGATAATGCTAAAGAACTTATTCAAACTATTATGAAATTAAAACCTGCTTCCGCAAAAGGTACATACGTAAAAAGTATTTTTATGTCTAGTACCATGAGTCCCGGAATTTTGGTTGAATCTAAATCAGTTACTTTATAAACTAAAGACAGGTCACTAGACTTGCCCTTTAAAGAGGTTTGTGTATGAAAAAAGAAGAAAAATATCAGGTTATAGAATCGCTTACCGAAAGATTAAAAAATAGCGAAATCTTCTATCTGACCGATACTTCTGAATTGAATGTTGAAACGATAAACCAACTTAGAAGACTTTGTTTTAAGAGAGATGTTAAACTCGAAGTAGTTAAAAATACTCTTCTTAAAAAAGCAATGCTTGATTGTGATAAAGAACTTGAGCCATTATTTGATGTGCTTAAAGGCCCGACGTCACTCATGTTTACTGAAACAGGCAATGTTCCCGCTAAACTTATTAAAGAGTTTCGCAAAAACAACCCAAAACCTATTATAAAGGGTGCTTATGTTCAGGAAGCTATCTATATTGGTGATGATCAGCTTGATGTTCTTGCTTCACTTAAAAGCAAAGAAGAACTTATCGGTGATATTATTGGATTACTTCAATCCCCTGCTAAAAATGTTATTTCTTCACTGCAATCCGGTGGAAATAAATTGTCAGGTGTATTGAAAACATTATCCGAAAAACAAGAATAAAATAAAAAAATTAATATTAAAACACTTAAAATTATATTAAAATGGCAGACTTAAAAGCTTTTGCAGAACAATTAGTTAATCTTACAGTAAAAGAGGTTAATGAATTAGCTCAGATTTTAAAAGATGAATATGGTATTGAACCAGCAGCCGCTGCTCCTGTAGCTGTTGCAGCTGGTGGCGATGCAGGTGGCGAAGCCGCTGAAGAACAAACTCAGTTTGATGTAGTTCTTAAAAGCCCGGGTGCTTCTAAATTAGCAGTTGTTAAACTGGTTAAAGAACTTACTAGCCTGGGGCTTAAAGAAGCGAAAGAATTAGTTGATTCAGCTCCGAAAGAGATAAAAGAAGGCGTTACTAAAGATGAAGCTGAATCTCTTAAAAAACAACTTGAAGAAGCTGGAGCAGAGGTTGATATTAAATAGCAACCGTTTCTCTTTTTCAGATTAGACTTCTGCCAAATGTATATTTGATGCGGAAGTCTAATCTGTGTTTCATTTTATACGATTGGGTTCTTTTGTTTTTCATTAACTTCAAAATTTCTAACCTTGGTTGCAACAAACATAAAAAATTCAAGGATCAATTTTTCAACAGTCAAAAAACATTTTGACTATCCGGATTTTCTTGAAGTACAACTTAAATCATTCCAGGATTTTTTCCAATTGGAAACTACACCTGAAAACAGAAAGAATGAAGGGCTTTTTAAAGTTTTTGCAGAAAACTTTCCTATTTCTGATGCCCGAAATAACTTTGTACTTGAGTTTCTTGACTATTTTATTGATCCGCCTAAATACACTATTGAAGAGTGTATAGAAAGAGGGCTTACATATAGTGTTCCACTTAAAGCTAAATTAAAACTTTATTGTACCGACCCGGAACATGAAGACTTCGAAACGATTATTCAGGATGTGTACCTGGGTATGATTCCATACATGACTCCTAAAGGCACTTTTGTTATTAATGGTGCTGAAAGAGTTGTCGTATCTCAATTACACAGGTCCCCCGGCGTATTCTTTGGTACAAGTATCCATGCCAATGGCACTCAATTATACAGTGCCAGGGTTATTCCTTTTAAAGGTTCATGGATTGAATTTGCTACTGACATTAATAATGTCATGTATGCATATATCGATAGAAAAAAGAAACTTCCGGTTACCACTCTGCTGAGAGCTATCGGCTATGAAAGCGACAAAGATATTCTCGAAATATTTGATCTCGCCGATGAAGTGAAAGTTAGCAAAACATCACTGAAAAAATATGTTGGAAGAAAGCTGGCCGCCAGAGTTCTTAGATCATGGGTGGAAGATTTTGTCGACGAAGATACCGGTGAAGTTGTTTCTATTGAAAGAACTGAAGTTATTATTGACAGAGAAACAGTTCTTGAAAATGACCATATTGACAAAATTGTTGATGCCGGCGTAAAAAATATTATTCTTCACAAAGAGGGAATTAATCTAAGTGATTTTGCACTTATTTATAATACCTTACAAAAAGATACTACAAACTCTGAGAAAGAAGCCGTCGAATTTATATACAGACTGCTTAGAAATGCTGATCCACCGGATGATGAAACAGCAAGAGGAATGATAGAAAAATTATTCTTCTCAGATAAAAGATATGACCTTGGGGATGTTGGTAGGTACAGAATTAATAAAAAACTGAACCTTAATATTCCAATGGACACTAAAGTCCTTACAAAAGAAGATATTATTTCTATTGTTAAACATCTTATTGAACTGGTTAATGCAAAAGAAGATGTTGATGATATAGACCACTTAAGTAATAGGCGCGTACGTACTGTTGGCGAACAATTATATGCACAGTTTGGTGTTGGCCTTGCAAGAATGGCCAGAACTATTCGGGAAAGAATGAACGTTAGAGATAATGAAGTTTTTGCACCAATTGACCTAATTAATGCAAAAACATTATCTTCAGTTATTAATTCTTTCTTTGGTACAAACCAGTTGTCGCAGTTTATGGATCAAACTAACCCTTTGGCCGAACTTACTCATAAGAGAAGAATGTCTGCACTGGGGCCGGGAGGTTTGTCACGTGAAAGAGCCGGTTTTGAAGTGCGTGACGTTCACTTTACGCACTATGGCAGGTTATGTACAATCGAAACCCCCGAGGGTCCAAACATTGGTTTGATATCTTCTCTTTGCGTTTATGCTAAAGTTAATGATCTTGGTTTTATTGAAACCCCTTATTTTAAAGTTGATGACGGTAATGTAGATTTCAATAAAGGGCCGGATTACTTATCCGCTGAAGAAGAGGAAACAGAAATTATCAGCCAGGCAAACGTTGAAATTGATGATAAAGGGAATTTTAAGAAAGACTCAATTAAAGTAAGATTCCAATCAGATTATCCAATTGTAAACCCAAAGGAAATAAACTTAATCGATGTTGCACCTAATCAAATTGCTTCAATAGCGGCATCTTTAATCCCATTCCTTGAGCATGATGATGCTAACAGGGCACTTATGGGTAGTAACATGATGCGTCAGGCAGTGCCTTTGCTTAATCCTGAAGCTCCTATCGTAGGTACAGGCCTGGAAGCAAGGGTAGCCGAAGACTCAAGAGTATTGATACATGCTGAAGGTGACGGTATAGTTGAATATGTTGATGCTAATGAAGTGATTCTAAGGTATTCCAGAAATGACGAAGAGAAACTTGTTAGTTTTGATGATGATGTTAAAGCTTATAGATTAACAAAGTTTGCTAAAACAAATCAAAATACTTGTGTTAACCTTAAACCTACTGTCAGAAAAGGACAGAAAGTTACTAAAGGACAGCTGCTTTGCGAAGGTTATGCTACCAGGGATGGAGAACTTGCTTTGGGTAGAAACCTTAAAGTAGCATTTATGCCATGGAAAGGTTATAATTTTGAGGATGCTATCGTTATCTCAGAGAAAGTTGTTAAAAATGATGTTTTTACTTCTCTGCATATTGAAGAGTTTTCTCTTGATGTTAGAGATACCAAAAGAGGTGTCGAAGAACTTACCAGTGATATACCTAATGTAAGCCTTGAGGCAATAAAAGACCTTGATGAGTACGGACTTATCAGAATTGGTGCAGAAGTTAATGAAGGTGATATTCTTATTGGTAAGATTACTCCTAAAGGAGAAACTGACCCTACACCGGAAGAAAAATTGCTTAGAGCTATTTTTGGTGATAAGGCCGGTGATGTGAAGGATGCTTCGCTGAAAGCTCCACCTTCCACAAAAGGTGTGGTGGTTGATAAAAAACTCTTTTCAAGGGTCTTTAAAGATAGAAAAACTAAAACAAAAGAAAAGATTGTTATTGATAAGCTTGATGAAGAATTCAATAAGGATTCACAAGAGCTGAAATCTAAATTAATTGATAAATTAATTGTTTTAGTTAGTGGAAAAACTTCTCAGGGTGTAACTAATGTTATTAAAGAAATTGTGGTGCCTAAAGGTACTAAATTTACCCAAAAAATTCTGCAATCAATTGATTTCAATACTGTTAACCCAAATAACTGGACTACAGATAAAGATAAGAACTCATTGATTAAAGAGCTATTACATAACTATTCTATAAAATATAAGGATCTTCTTGGTATTTATAACAGGAAGAAATTTACGGCTACTGTCGGTGATGAATTACCAACAGGAATTGTTCAGTTAGCAAAAATATTTATTGCTAAAAAACGAAAACTTAAAGTTGGTGATAAGATGGCAGGTAGACATGGTAATAAAGGTATTATTGCCAGAATTGTCAGAGAAGAGGATATGCCGTTCCTTGAAGATGGAACTCCGGTTGATATTGTTTTAAATCCACTAGGTGTGCCTTCACGTATGAACCTCGGGCAGATTTATGAAACTGTTCTGGGATGGGCAGGTGAAAAGCTTGGCCTGAAGTTCTCTACTCCAATTTTTGATGGCGCTAAAATTGATGAAATCAATGATTATATCAATAAAGCTGAACTTCCAGAAAACGGAAGAGTAAATCTTTATGATGGTGGTACAGGAGAACGTTTTGACCAACCAGCTACAGTTGGCATTATTTATATGATGAAACTAGGGCATATGGTTGATGATAAAATGCATGCCCGCTCAATAGGCCCATACTCTCTTATTACCCAACAACCTCTTGGTGGTAAAGCCCAGTTTGGTGGACAAAGATTCGGAGAGATGGAAGTTTGGGCACTGGAAGCTTTTGGTGCTGCCAATATTTTGCAGGAAATACTCACCGTTAAAAGTGATGACGTTATTGGTAGGGCTAAGGCTTATGAAACTATTGTCAAAGGCGAAAATATGACAACGCCTGGAGTACCTGAGTCATTTAATGTGCTAGTCCATGAACTTAGAGGTTTGGGACTTAATATTAAATTTGATTAAACTGTTCATGACAGGCTTTGTGCCTGTCTTGATATGAAGCTTTTTGTGCTTGCACTTTAGCTTAAATATTTTTAATTGCTTATTTATAAAACATACAATATAACAACATATGGCTTTCAGAAAAGAATCCAACGTTAAAAGCAATTTCTCTCAAATTACAATTAGCCTTGCTTCTCCTGAATCTATCCTGGAGAGATCTCATGGTGAGGTGTTAAAGCCTGAAACTATTAACTACAGAACGTATAAACCGGAGAGAGATGGTTTGTTTTGTGAAAGAATTTTTGGCCCGGTAAAAGATTGGGAATGTCACTGTGGTAAATACAAACGAATAAGATATAAAGGTATTATTTGTGACAGATGTGGTGTTGAAGTTACCGAAAAGAAAGTTAGACGCGAACGTATGGGACATATTAAACTTGTTGTCCCTGTTGCGCATATTTGGTTTTTCAGATCTTTGCCTAACAAAATAGGTTACTTGCTTGGCTTACCTTCTAAAAAACTTGATCAAATTATATATTATGAAAGATATGTAGTGATCAACCCGGGTATCAAAAGCGACGAATATGCTTATCTTGATTTTCTTACAGAAGAGGATTATTTTAATATCCTTGAAACTTTACCGAAAGAGAATCAAATGCTTGAAGATGACGATCCTAATAAGTTCATAGCAAAAATGGGTGCGGAATCTCTTAAAGACCTACTTACCAGGCTTGATCTTGATCAGTTATCTTACGACCTTCGTCATAAAGCTAATACAGAGACTTCACAGCAACGTAAGGCTGATGCCCTGAAAAGACTCCAGGTTGTTGAAGCTTTCCGTGAGTCACAAAGCAGGATCGAAAATAATCCTGACTGGATGATTGTGGACGTTGTCCCTGTTATTCCACCGGAACTTAGGCCTTTGGTGCCACTGGATGGAGGACGCTTTGCAACCAGCGACCTTAATGACTTGTACAGAAGAGTTATAATTAGAAATAACAGGCTGAAAAGGCTTATTGAAATTAAAGCTCCTGACGTTATTCTAAGAAATGAAAAACGGATGCTCCAGGAGTCTGTTGATTCTCTTTTTGATAATTCCAGGAAAACAAATGCAGTTAAAACAGAGTCAAATCGCCCGCTTAAATCTTTAAGTGATAGCTTGAAAGGCAAGCAAGGACGTTTCCGTCAAAATCTTCTTGGTAAAAGGGTTGACTATTCAGCTCGTTCAGTTATCGTGGTTGGGCCTGAATTAAAATTGCACGAATGTGGTATTCCTAAAGAAATGGCCTCCGAGCTATTTAAGCCTTTTATTATCAGGAAAATGCTTGAAAGAGGCATTGTCAAAACTGTTAAATCTGCGAAGAAAATTGTTGACAGGAAAGATCCTGTTGTTTGGGATATATTAGAAAATGTGCTAAAAGGACATCCTGTTCTTTTAAACCGTGCACCCACACTTCACAGGCTTGGGATACAGGCTTTTCAACCTAAGCTTATCGAGGGTAAAGCAATACAATTGCACCCATTGGTTTGTACTGCCTTCAATGCCGACTTTGACGGTGACCAGATGGCTGTTCATGTTCCTCTTGGTAATGCCGCTATTTTGGAAGCACAATTGTTAATGCTTGCTTCGCATAATATCTTGAACCCTGCCAATGGTGCTCCTATTGCTGTTCCTTCACAGGATATGGTTTTAGGATTATATTATATGACCAAGGCAAGAAAAAATACTCCGGATTTTCCTGTTAGAGGAGAAGGTTTAACTTTCTACGGGCCGGAAGAAGTTATTATTGCTTATAATGAGAAAGCTGTTGACCTTCACTCCATTATTAAAGTAAAGGTAAAAGTTAAAGAAAAAGATAAAATTGTTGATAAGATAGTTGAAACTACTGCCGGCCGTGTACTTTTCAACCAGGTTGTTCCTGAAGAATATGGCTATGTTAATCAACTACTTACAAAGAAAGCCCTTAGAGATATTATTGGTGGCATTATGAAGATTACGGGAATTAGCCGGACTTCACAGTTCCTTGATGATATCAAAGACCTTGGTTTTACTATGGCTTTCAGAGGTGGTTTGTCATTTAACCTTGGCGATATTCTTGTTCCTGAAGAAAAACAATTATTTGTTAATCAAGCAAATGAACAGGTAGAAGAAGTTAGAGGTAATTATAGTATGGGTTTCATTACTAATAATGAACGTTATAACCAGATTATTGATATTTGGACGCATATTAATGCCAAACTTACAAAAGTCCTTATTGATAAAATTACCGCTGATATACAGGGATTTAACCCGGTTTTCATGATGCTGGATTCAGGTGCAAGGGGATCTAAAGAACAGATTCGCCAGCTCTCCGGAATGAGAGGACTTATGGCTAAACCTCAAAAGTCCGGTGCAAAAGGTGGTGAAATTATTGAAAATCCTATTCTTTCTAATTTTAAGGAAGGCTTATCAGTACTTGAGTACTTTATTTCAACTCACGGTGCACGTAAGGGTCTTGCTGATACTGCTCTTAAAACGGCTGATGCAGGTTACCTTACAAGAAGATTGGTTGATGTTGCACAAGATGTAATTATTAATGAAGCTGATTGTGGAACCTTACGTGGATTGACAGCAACAGCACTCAAAAATAATGAAGAAACTGTTGAAACCCTTTATGACAGAATTCTTGGCCGTGTTACTCTGCATGATATTTATCATCCTACAACCGGTGAATTAATTGTTAATGCCGGTGAAGAATTAAATGAAGAAATTGCACAACTGATAGAAGACTCACCGCTTGAAGCTGTAGAAATACGC
Source organism: Bacteroidales bacterium (assembly GCA_046484145.1). GTDB lineage: Bacteria > Bacteroidota > Bacteroidia > Bacteroidales > UBA7960 > PWND01. The sequence continues at coordinate 4,023 of JAWOBS010000266.1, read as the reverse complement.
TCCGTTCTTACTTGTGAGTCGAAACATGGTGTTTGTGGAAAATGTTATGGTAGAAATCTTGCTACCGGAAGAATGGTTCAAAAAGGTGAAGCTGTTGGTGTGGTCGCTGCACAATCTATTGGTGAACCCGGCACACAGCTTACATTGCGTACATTTCACGTTGGTGGTACTGCTTCTAATATTGAAACTGCATCTAAGATTAATGCAAAATATGATGGTATCCTGGAAATAGATGAACTCAGAGCCGTGCCTTCGAAAACTGCTGAAGGAAAAGATTTTCTTGTTGTTATCGGTCGCTCAGCTGAAATGAGGATTGTTGATAAGAATACAAGGATGGTTCTTACAAGCCAGAATGTTCCTTATGGTGCTAACTTGTATTATCAGCATGGAGATGAGATAAAAACCGGAGAATTAATTTGTGAATGGGATCCATATAATGCTGTTATAATTTCTGAAGTGTCCGGCAAGGTTGTCTTCAATAATATGATTGAAGGTTCTACATTTAGGACGGATTCAGATGAGCAAACAGGCTATTATGAAAAGGTAATTGTTGAAACGAAAGACAAAACAAGAAACCCATTTATTACTATTGTTAATGATGATGGTGAAATATTAAGAACCTATGACATGCCTGTTGGAGCGCATATAGTTGTTACAGAAGATAAGGGCATTGAAGCTGGTTCAGTATTAGCAAAAATTCCAAGGGCTATTGGTAAGTCAGGTGACATTACCGGTGGACTTCCTCGTATTACAGAGTTGTTTGAAGCTCGAAATCCTTCTGACCCTGCTGTTGTATCTGAAATTGATGGTGTTGTTTCCTTTGGTAAGAAAATAAAGCGTGGTAACAGGGAAGTTATCATTACTTCTAAAACAGGTGATGAAAAACGTTATCTGATTCCATTGTCAAAACAGATTTTAGCACAGGAAAATGACTTTGTTAAAGCCGGAACACCACTTTCTGACGGGCCTACTACTCCCGCTGATATTTTATCAATTAAGGGGCCTACGGCTGTTCAGGAATACATTGTGAATGAGGTTCAGGAAGTTTATCGTATGCAAGGTGTGAAAATTAATGATAAGCATTTTGAAGTCATTGTTCGCCAAATGATGCGTAAAGTAACTATAGATGATCAGGGTGATACCAGATTCCTTGAAAATGAAATCGTGAATAAGGTTGATTTTATGGAGGAAAATGACAGGTGCTTTGGAAGAAAGGTTGTCGAAGATCCCGGTGATTCTAGTTTAAAACCGGGACAGGTTATTACAGCAAGAAAACTTCGTGATGAGAATTCTATGCTGAAACGTAAAGATAAAAAGCTGATTGTTGCCAGGGATGCAAGGGGTGCAACTGCACGTCAGCAATTACAAGGTATTACTAAAGCCTCTCTTCAAACTAAGAGCTTTATATCTGCTGCTTCATTCCAGGAAACTACTAAAGTCCTTACTGATGCTGCAGTTAATGCAAAAGTTGATGGCTTGAATGGACTAAAAGAGAATGTAATTGTTGGTCATCTTATTCCTGCCGGAACCGGACTTAGAGAATATGAAAATATTATTGTCGGTTCTATGGAAGAGTATAACTTACTCATGGCTTCCAAGCAAAAAGCTGAACCTGAAGAGGATGAAAAATAATTTTTTAAACTTTTAAACTAATAGCTATGTCAGAACAAAAGAAACCTGAAGGCAAACAAATAAATATTGAACTTCCCGAAGAAGTAGCAGAAGGGATATATTCTAATTTGGCGATTATTACACATTCAAATTCAGAATTTGTGATTGATTTTGTGCGTATGATGCCGGGTGTGCCTAAAGCTAAAGTTAAATCAAGAGTTGTGCTTACTCCACAACATGCAAAGCGATTGCTTAAAGCCCTTACTGAGAATATCCGTAAATTTGAGTCCATTCATGGGCCAATTAAAGATATTGATCCATCCGGAGGATTGCCTCTTAATATGGGTGGCCCTACAGCACAAGCATAGAAGATATAGCTCGATTAGTATAATATAAAAAAGGGAAAGTTTATTCTTTCCCTTTTTTTATATTATTAAAATTATAGTGTTTTTGTACCTTATAAAGACCCAAAGGCTTCAAGCATTTTATCTTCTCCCTTGCCTTGCCAAAACAGAACATATTCTTTATTTGTTATCATATTTTCTTTAATCTTATCCCAATTTAATTGTTCTTCATTCAGAGACTCGTTTTCACTGTTTTCCATTATTACTTTGGATACTGTTTCAATGATGTTCAGGCCGGATGAGATATCATTTTCTGAACGCATCTGTATGGCAAAAGCAAATAATGTCATGTCTTTGCTGGAGAAAACAACCATGTCTTTTATATTAATGGCAGTTAATGCTATTTTATGTAAAGGGTTTTTTATTTTTTCAAAACGGCCTTCATATCCTGAATTTTTCATTTCATTTTGAAATGTTACCAGGCCTGATTGATCCTTTTTACAGGAATAAAATCCTGAAGCAACTACGAGAACTAATAGAATAAATGCAAACTTTTTCATATAAATTATATTTAGTTAATTAAACATCAAATAAACTTCTGCAAAAATATAATTTTCATCAATATTCAATAAAGAAAATCTCATTAAATATTATATTATTACCATCATCAAAACATGATATTATATATGTTCCCCTTTGTAAATTACCCGTGTTTATTGTGAAATATTTACCGGGTTTTGTGTCAATAATTTGCACATTTTTACCTGTAATATCTCTTATTTTTATCTTTGAAAAGGCACGGCTAGATTTGATATTTAAGTAATTGCATGCAGGGTTCGGAAAGATTATATTTGATTCTTCAACCGGATGTTGCACAAACACAGCATCTTGAACATTTATATATGCAGTTTTTGTATGATTGTCGGTTCCTGAAGCATTGCTTACACTGAGGCTCACATCATAAACTCCTTCTTCGGTAAATGTCACAATGGGCTCAATCGAATTGCTGTTAGTGCTTTCTAAATACACTACATTATCAGGGCTAAATTCCCATAAATACTCATTAGCTTCATGCTCAGGAGTGGATAAATTTTCAAAACAGACTGTATCATTAACAAAAATATCCGTTTCATTGGTTGTGAAATCTGCAACAGGAGGTTCAATATCCGGCCTGTATATATCGCGGTATTTTACCATAAAGGGAGTTTCAGCTTTGTTGCCTTCCTCTACAAGTACTGACACTGATAGAATTGGGAGCTTTTCATCTTTTGCGAACCACTTATACTCTTTGGTTGTTCTTTTAGAAACAATTGGTTCTGCCAGTGATTCAAGATAAAGACTATCATCTTCGTAAAGAGTTGTTTTTACCCTTAAGCATTCAAACTCACCATAAGGAGTAATAATTGTTCCCCAGCCATCAGCCTCATTAACCCTCGATCCTTGTCTGCGCAGATACAGAGTGTCTCCGGAAGCAATATCTCCAAAATATGTTGTACTATCATGTCTCTCATAATTAAAGGGAAACTGGTACATTTCATCAATATCTGAATATTCAAAAGGTATGGGGAAATCAGGAGTGATCAGAGCGAAACCGTCATTACTTAATACACTTTCATTTTTATTGAATATCTGATATATTTCATCTATTCCTAATTCTTCAGGGTTGAAATTTTCATCGGCAAACAAATTTAACACACTACTGGCGTATGAGTTATTTCCAAAAAAGTAGGCAAGAATAATATCTATGTCAGTAGTTAAAAGATATTCCTCAAGATCTTGTGATTGATGCTCAAGATTAGAGAAATCCCATAGGATATCTTCTCCGGTTTCCAGGTAATCGTCAATTAGTAATGGGTCTGAAAGGCTGTACCTTAATGTATCTCCCGCATCAGGAAAATCTTCATGAATCCCTCGGGCAGCCTGAAGCTCAAAAACAAAAAATTCGAGTATCACCGCGACGGCTCCAAGCTCGACAAAGAAGAGAAGCTGCAAGCCAAGCTTGAAGGTCTTGTTTTGCACAATCTAACGACCATGTTGGCATAATGTTCATAGGATCGAACGATATCCT
>JAWOBS010000044.1:0-2976 GCA_046484145.1 Bacteroidales bacterium | reverse complement strand
TAGCAAAGACATTGATCGTTATTATATCGGCTCTACAAATGACTTGTTCTGGCGGTTGAAAGATCACAAAAGGGGGAAAAACAAATACAACTGTTAGCAATAATTTGCGACCATCTGTTTTTAGCAATTGTAAAAATCATATTTTTACAATATTAATTCACAAGATATTATAAAATTAGAACGCATTGTTTTTCAATGCTTATCATCAGTATTTTTAATTGTCCGGAAATACTTTTTTAAAAAACCAAAAAAATATTTCACTCATGTTTAAACAAACGAATAAAAATAATTGTTCTTAAGTTAATTGTTTATTAAAAAAGACAAAAAACTATCAGGCTGAGATACGTTTTAGGAAATCGCAAATTGCAAATTATAAAATAAAAACAACAATGAATCACCCCAATAAAATATACATAATATCTGAAGATTTTGTTCTATCAGTGATCTTGCGTAAGATATTAAAGTCACATTTTAAAAAACATGATATTTATACATTGAATTTATTTTCTGATGTAAAGTCAATCAAATCAACGGAAGTTATTGACCTGATACTTTTAGATGATTTATTAGCCGGTGCGGCCAGCCATGAAGTTGTAAATACCTTACGCTTGGGAAAAAAAATTAAGTGCCCTATATATTATTTGAGCAACATAGAATCAAATGAAGAAAAAAAAGCTATTTACAGAGGGGTTACTTACTTTTTTCAAAAACCCTTTAATCCACATGATATTGTTGAGCACATTATGAAAAACACAAACTTATCCATAGATGAAAATCTTACAACTGAAAAAGAAATAATTAAAAACATTAAATAACAGCAAAAGCTTAATCTCAAAAAAAATGCTTAAGAAGATATACATAACACTCATAATAAATACAGTCTCATTATTAGCCTTTAGCAATGAAAACGTTGACTCTTTATTCTTTTCAGCTATTGAGCATGCTCAAAACAAAAATTATACAGAAGCGATACAGAAAGCTGAAAAGGCTTTTGAATCAGATACTACGAGATACGACATTTTGGTTTTTATTGCCAATGTTTATGCCTGGCAGACACAATATGATGAAGCAGAAAAATACATAAATCGGGCACATAAACTAAACAGCAAAAGCGAAGAATTGTATGACGCCTGGCTTAACATTCTTTTATGGAGTCGCGACTACAAAGCATTGCTTGAAACGATTTCTTTGGCAAAAAGCAATAACTACCAAGATGATTATAACATATCTCTTAAAACAATTTTGGCATACAAAGGCTTAGGAAAATATTCGGAAGGAATAGAGTATGCTGAAAATAACAGCATAATACTAGACTCGGCGGCTACACGTAATGTATATTATGAAATTTTAAGGCTGGATAAGCAAAACTTTATATCGGCATACTATTCATTAGATATGGTCAATGGCCAGAAACCCGGACATATAGCTTATATAGATTATGGATTTAAAATAAACCGACATAGCCTTATTACCAGGCTGAATTATTCCAATCGCTTTGGGAAAAACGACTTACAGGCTGAAGCTGATTATTATCATGTTTTCAGTAATGGGAATTATTTATATTCTAATTATGGAATAAGTATCAAAAGGGAACTTTTCCCAACTCACCGAGCCGGGCTTGAATACTACCTGCCATTATCAAATAGTATTGAAACAAGTTTGGGCGGGAGGTACTTTAATTCCGGGACAAAAAATGCATATATTATTACCGGCCATATAGGAACCTACTTTTCAAATTTATGGCTCGCGCTTCGCTCATTTTATATTTTTAATGAAGCCGGCAACTCCCTAACAACAGTTGTTAACACAAGGATATTCAGAAACAATCCTTTGAATTATTGGGGAATAGAGCTGGCATATGGCAACTCGCCGGATGAAAGATACGCTGTCAGTCAGCCAATTGAAATATTCAGACTAAACAACTATCGCTTAAAACTTGAAAAGAATTTTATTATTGGAATGGCTGATGAATTGAAAATCTCTGCAGGCTATGTGTTTGAAGAATATCAATACAAAGAATTCAGAAACAGGTATATTGTTGAACTAATATTTAAGAAAAAGTTATAATATGAACAGATTTATTGTTTCCTCATTTGCAAAAAAAATATTCACAGTATTTCTAAGGCTACTTTTAATACTGTTGGTATTAATACCTGTATATTTTTTTTACCAACCTCAAATATCAATATTTGACGTCACAATTAACAATCCTTTTTACAAATACATAGAAAGCCTGGAGGTATGGCTATATCTTATCTTGTATTTTAGTATTGTTTCATTTATAAATATTTTTATTCTTTTTTCCCTAAGCATCTATTTTGATTACAAAAAAGAAAAAGCAGCAAAAATGCGAGAACGTTATGAAAAGTTTTTTGCAGAGCGGCTCACAGAGTATTTGCTTTTTGAAAAATATAATGATGAAAACAAAACAGACGAATTTGTCAAATCAATAAAACAATTTACAAAAAAAAGGATACAGATTGATGCCATCTTCAGCACCTACACAAAAATTCAGGAAACCTTAGCACTAGACCTGAGTGAAAAATTTAAGCTTGTTTTAAAAAAACTTGGCATATATAATAAGCAAAAATTATTTCTATACAGCAACAACAATGATGAGAGAATCATTGCGATGAAAATGTTATCATACCTGCGGATTCAGGATCACAAAGAGAGAATAACCTATTACTCAAAAAGCAAGAATCATGCTCTTCGAACAGAGGCATATGCTGCCCTTATCAGATTGATGGAAAAGGATGATGTGCTAACTGCATTTATTAAACAAAAACATGACTTATCATTGCTTGATATAAATGTTGTTATAAATGCTGTTTTGAAAAATTTCAAAACCAAGATAGATTATGAATCTCTCTTAAATTCAACTTTATTAAGAAAAACTATTATTGGTTCATTATTGGTAAAATATCGAAACCTCAATCAATATAACAAGCTTTTGCTTAATCATATCAAAAATGG
>JAWOBS010000196.1:0-2918 GCA_046484145.1 Bacteroidales bacterium | reverse complement strand
TTTTTATCCGGTGTAACATTTCGTTAATAAAAATGGCAGCCAGAAGAACTACCATACTAAACTGAAATAATACACCAACCTGGTAGGGTGACCCTTGCAGGCTCTTTAGGAACACAAACTCATTTAAAACCAGTATACCGCTTATTATTCCTTCTATAAGGGAATAAGTGAAATGGAAAAAAAAAGTTGTTTTTTCCTGTCTGGTTATGCTTTTCAAAAAATTCATTGAGGCCGCAAAAGTACTTATAATGTGAAAAATAAATAAACTTTATTGTCACATTATACTCCCCAAGTAAACGCATTTTGGTCTGCAACTCTTTGACAGGCTAGATGTGCAATTGATCTATGTTGTTTTTAATACAGGAATTTATGGGTACAATAAGGCCTGATTTGTTTTTAAATTCAATTAAAAGTAGCAATTTACCATGATTTCTGAAACACTGACTAGTGAAGCATTAGGTGACTTCTTTGTTTTTTACCGGAAAAGAGTTCGTTGCTGGGAGGAGTTCTGAAATTTTTTTTATAACATTGTCCATACATTACCTTCTCATGAATGCCTGAAAGATAGTGCTTTGCAGTGTCTTTCAGGATATGGTTCACGCAACGGGAGAAGAAAGGAAGAACTACTTACATGCAGAGACTGATAATTATGTTGATAAGCCAAGATGAATGGATGATTCATTGAAGATTATAAGTTAATACATTTGATGTAAGCTAATGAGGTTGACTATTTTTTATTAATGACATACGGCAAAAATACTTTCCTGATATCCTTATTGACATGGGTTATATTTAGTTTAGTTTCCATCGCAAGCATACCAACCCCTGGAAGTGATATCCCTGCCAATCCAAAAGAGAAAATTATTGTTGGAGGTGATTTTGACTACAAGCCTTTTACCTGGCTTGATGACAATGGTGAGGCAAAAGGATTCGATGTGGATGTCATAAAATATATTGCTGAAAAATATAATTGGGAGTTGGAATTTCGATTTACTCAATGGAATAAGGCACTGGAAAATCTCGATAAAGGTGAAGTTGATATATTGATTTCGATTCTATATACAGAGCAGAGAGATACAATTTATGATTTTACCATTCCTTATAATGAAGATTACTATGGAATATTTGTCCGGAAGGATTCTGAAGTAAAAGATATATCAGACCTTTCGCAAAAACAGATTATTGCATTAGAAGGAGATGCCTCGGTAACAAGGTTTATAAACCCCATGGCATTATTTAGAAACACAACCCTGGTAAACTCTTTACCAGAAGCAATTAATCTTCTTTCCGAAGGTGAGGGTGATGCAGTTCTTGCACCTTATTCAATTGGAATGGAGGCCATTGAGGATTTGCGGATTAGAAATGTTAAGGTTGTGGGTCCTTCAATTATGCCCATTCTCTATCGTTTTGCAGTAAAAAAGGGAGATTCGCAACTTCTTTCTTTACTGAATGAGGGGATTGATCAAGTAAAAGTTTCGGGCAAAAAAAAAGAACTTCTCGGAAGATGGGATTTCCATAAACGGAATGAAGTTTCTGTGGAGAAAGTTATACGTTACGTGGGAATTGGGTTAATCCCTCTCATCCTTATAATAGCTCTTTTATTTTTATGGACAAAAACACTGAGAAGAAGCGTAGCAGAACAAACCCAAACTCTTCAGGAAAAAACAACAAAGCTGGAAGAACTCAATGCAACCAAAGATAAACTTTTTTCTGTTATTGCTCACGATCTTAAATCACCATTTAACAGCATCCTAGGTTTATCAGAGCTTCTTTTGAATGATAACTATAATAATGATAGTACCAGATCAAAAAAACTGTTAAGGTATATTCATTCCTCAGCCAAAAACACCCTCTCGTTAACAGAAAATTTATTGAGCTGGGCAAAATCTCAGACCGGACAGATGAAATTTGTACCGAAACAAATAAGATTAAAGGAAGTGGTTGATGAAGTTATTGGTATAGTAGATACTTCGGCAAAGGTTAAAGACATCTCTGTTGATTATACGCAAATGCCTGATATATATGTTTATGCTGAAATAAATATGCTTAAATCCATTCTTTATAATCTTATTTCCAATGCAATAAAATTTAGCCACGCAAATGAAAAGGTTAGGATATCTGGCAAAACCGAAGAAAATAAGGTTGAGATTATTATTTCAGACAAAGGTGTGGGAATGAGTGTTGAAACAAAGAGGAACCTTTTTCATATTGACTCAGGCTCAACCAGAGGAACTGCTAATGAAGACGGATCGGGATTAGGATTAATCCTCTGCAAAGAGTTTGTGGAAAAACACGGTGGTAATATTTGGGTAGAGAGTGAGATAGGAAGCGGCAGTCATTTTTATTTTACAATTCCTCTTAATCAGAAAATCTACAATCAACTTTCCTGAAATTTATGCTGCTCAACGGGTTTTGAGATGTATGCATCAAAGACCTGATCCAACAGTTTTTTTTTATCATTCTCACAATCATAGGCTGTTAGGGCAATAATGATTATATATGCCATTCTGGGTATAAAATGCTTTCAGAATAAATCATTATATTTAAGCCTTAATATTAAACTCAGCTACTGTTTAAAGACAATTTCCATAATAAGTTATTCACGATTACTTACAATAAAAAGAAATAATATCAATAAGGGTGGCTGGCTCTTAAACACTAAAATATTTTCGATGGTCTAATACAGTGAAGCTGATTTAAAATTTTTAAAATAATGGATGAAAGAAAGAATAAGATTGTAGTTCCTCTTGATTTTCATGAGCAATCATTGATAGCACTCGATCAGACAAAAAGCATTGCAAAATTCATGAATGCCGAGATCATTATTTTATATATAATTGAATCGACAGATATTATTTCTGCAATGTTCCGGAAAGAAGAACAGACTAAAAAAATTTATGATGAAGTTAAGAAAAAGC
>JAWOBS010000175.1:0-2977 GCA_046484145.1 Bacteroidales bacterium | reverse complement strand
CCGTTCCACCAATCGGGTGGCTCCCAGAGCACCATAATGGTTATCTCAGCGGTATTGTCTCCAAACGTATTAGAAGCAGTTAAAGTATAGGTAGTCATTGAACTGGGTGATACGGAAGCAGAGCCGGATATATTGACTTCACCAAGAACCGGTTCAATAGTCACAGTATCAGCATTGCTCACTTCCCAGCTGAGGTTTGCACTTCCCCCAGGCGAAATCCAGGTATAATCACTGGTAAAAGAATGGATAGCTGGAATTGTTAAATCAACCACATCACTAGCAGGATTTACGGTAATCATAGCTGAATTAGTAACACTCCCTCCACTATTGGAAGCTGTTAGAATATATGTAGTGGTTTCTGTAGGAGAAACCGTGTGAGAACCGGATGAATTAACTTCACCAATCCCTTGACTTATGGTAACAGAATCAGCATCGGTAACTTGCCAGCTTAAAGTGGCACTCTCCCCCTCGTCAATGGTGTTAACATCTACTATAAAAAAATCAATAACTGGACTGTCAATGGGTGCCGGTACTTCATTACAGCCGCTAAGAAAAATTCCAAATAAAATAAGCAAGATTGTTAGTACAAAATATTTGTTATTATGAATTTTTTTCATTTAAAAAGACCTTCCTTAATATTTTTGGTAAAATTAGGAATTGGTTTTTATAATTAACTACCACCTCCTTGGATATAAAACTTTGGCGGCAGGTACTGTGGTTTTATATTTGTATTTATTGCTTGATATAATTATATATATTGAAGAGCATTTTTTCTTAATTATACACATTTCTAATGATTTTACAAAGCTTTTACTTTTTCTGCTAATAAAAAAACTTCTGAATTCTTCCCTTACGGAAACTAAAAACAAAGTGGTCAGATACTGTCTTTTAAATCAACCCCAAACTCTCCTTTAAACAATATTTAATTCTAATCTATTAACTATTTATCCTAAAACATAGACCGTCTTATTCTTGTAAATAGCATGGGAAATTAACATGATACAGAGAATCGTCTCCTGTATCGTTTGTGGGCAATATTTCAAGTAAAGCATTAAGGGGACCAAGTTGATTTTTCAGCAAATATGTATAGAAGGAGTATTTATTATGAACTCAGCACAACATATATGCGCTTCGGGCTGGCAACTTCGCATAACCTCGAACGTTAGCGTCAATAAATTTGAATGAATGATGAGAGCCGCCAAAGCTCTCCTAGCCGAACAAGATTAAAGAGACTCTCTGGGTTGCTCTGCGAATGTTTGAGGAACTCCAGAATCTACTCTTATCGATGGATAAGCGTCAGAGCACCAAGCCCCCCACATCCCTTTTTCTGCAGGCTTGCAGGCTAAAGACTCTCAGGTTCACATGTTACTCCATAGTTTTGCAACTCACCTTCTTGAATAAGGTGCTGACTTATGGTATATTCAAAAATTGTTGGGGCATAACAGCGCTAAAACAACAGAAATTTATACTCATGTATCAAAAAAGGCAATTGATAAAAATAGAGATCCGGTTGATGGTTTTTTAATTTGAAGAAGTGAAAATGTCAAAAAGGAAAATATATATAATTGTGTTTAGCCCCGATTTGGCAGAATAAACACAATTGAGTTTACAGAAACGCTATCCAATATAACAAGAAAATACGATATGGAAAGAATAGTAACATCAAATTTAAAACTAGGGATTATAGCAGGTGGACAACTTGGAAAAATGCTGATCCAGGAAGCCAGCAAGTGGGATATTATAACATACGTTTTAGATAATGACGAAGATTGTCCTGCCGGAAAGATTGCCTCGAATTTTATTAAAGGAAACAAACTTGATTTTGATTCTGTTTACCAATTTGGAAAAGCAGTTGATCTGTTGACATTTGAAATTGAAAATGTGAATATTGAAGCTCTAAAGAAACTCAAATCAGAAGGACATAGAATTGTACCTGATCCTGAAATATTAGAGTTAATTCAGGACAAAGGTTTGCAGAAAGAATTTTATGAAAAGAATGGAATTCCAACTTCCCCCTTTAAAATGTTTGAATCGGAAACAGCTATTTTGAATTGCATTGAAAAAGGTGAAATAAAATTTCCTTTTGTCCAAAAACTGAGGAAGGGCGGATATGACGGGCGTGGAGTTGCCGTTATAAACGACCATGGCGATTTAAAAAAAATACTTTCGGGGGAATCAGTAATTGAAGAAAAAATTGAGATAATAAAAGAAATTGCAGTAATAGTAGCACGAAACAGAAAGGGGGATATCAAATGCTACCCTGTGGTCGAAATGCTTTTTGACCCAAGTGCAAATCTTGTGGATAAGTTAATTTGTCCTTCGTCTATAAAAGTTGAACAATCAGAAAAAGCAATTCTTTTTGCCAGCAAAATTATAGCATTACTAAATATGGAAGGTTTGCTTGCTGTTAAATTCTTTATAGGTTCAAAAGACGCTGTAATTGTAAACGAAATTGCTCCCCGACCACACAACAGTGGTCACCATACAATTGAAAGCATCATTACATCACAGTTTGAGCAACATTTGCGTGCAATATTAAACCTGCCTTTGGGAAGTACCAAACTTAAACTTCCCTCAGTAATGATAAACATTTTAGGGTCCGATGGCTACGAAGGTCCTGCAAATTATGAAGGATTAACGGAGAGCATGGCAATTGAAGGTGTTAAGATTCATTTATACGGAAAAAAAATAACTAAACCCTACCGAAAAATGGGGCATGTTACTGTTTTGTCATCATCATTGAAGTGTGCATTAAAAAAGGCAGAAAAAGTAAAACAATTAATAAAGGTGAAATCATGGAAAGAAAGTTAATAAGTATTGTAATGGGTTCAGATTCTGATCTGCCTGTCATGAAACAGGCAGCCGAAATACTTGATATATTTGGTATCGGATATGAAATTGATATAGTTTCAGCCCACCGAACACCCGAAAAGCTATATGAATTCGCATCAAAGGCACATAATAAGGGATTTGTAGT